>JANQPW010000788.1 GCA_028285285.1 Silvanigrellales bacterium | reverse complement strand
GTTTAGAATTTCTCCTACATCTCGTTCGGTTCGGAGAGTGCTAGGTACCCCTTCTCAAAATTTCGAGATACTGGTGGTACTGGATCTTTTTCCCACGTTCACGAGAGTTGTAGTCGCTCAAGATACCTTTTTCGATCAGTGCGTCGACTGTTTTTTTTGCAGTGGGGTAAGTGACTTCCAAGCAGTCTCTGACATCTGTAATGGTTCGAATGGGAGATTCGAGGAACAATTCGTAGGTGGCCAGAGGATTAGAGATAGTCCTGAGAGTTGTTTGAATCTTCTCTCTGTGCTCTTTCTGCAAGGCAAGAATTTCTCGAACGGTGTGCGACGCCTCCAGTGCGGTTTCACGCACTCCCTTCAGAAAGAACTTCATCCAGCTTTCCCAGTCTCCCTCAAGTCGAACCCTTGTGAGAAGTTCGTAGTACTCATCTTTGTGTTCCTTGAAGAAGAGGCTGAGGTAAAGCAACGGTCTTGAGAGAATCTCCTGCTCACATAGAAAAAATGTAACAAGTAACCTTCCTAAACGTCCATTTCCGTCAAGATAGGGGTGGATGGTTTCAAAATGAGAGTGGAGCACTGAAGCTTTGAGAAGTGGTGGTAGGGTATTCTCAAAGTGGTAGAACTTTTCAAGATCGCTCATGAGACCGGCCGTCTCATGAGGTGGAGGGGGAACGTATGTGGCTTCTCTGAGATTGCATCCACTGGGTCCTATCCAGTTTTGGGTTCGTTTGAGCTCGCCCGGGTACTTTCCCTGGCCACGGACTCCTTCAAGAAGTCTCTCATGAATGAGATTGAGGAGTCGAGTTGAAAACGGGAGGTTCTGAAGCCGTTCAAGGCCAAAATTCAGGGCATTGATGTAGTTGATGACCTCACCAACAGGCTTGAGACGATCGGTGTTCGCGTCCACTTGAATAACATCATCGAGGGTGCATTCGGTTCCCTCAATCTGAGAGCTCAGAAGTGCTTCTTTTTTTACGTAGAACACAACAAAGAGATCTGGATTGGCCAAAACCTCAGTGACTCCTTTGAGTTCTCCAAGTGCTCTCTCCGTGTCGGAAATCAGACGGATCATTTCAGAATCATAGCTCACAACTGGCGGATTTTGATAGATAATGTGAGGGATAAAGGCGTGGTAGCCGGAGTTTTGCCTGATCACCTGGCCAACACGGTCTGACTTCAACTTCAGCAGATATATGTCTGAAAATAAAAAGATCTTCAGTGTCTCCTCTGGCGGCGTGCCGAGTTGGAGAGGCAGTCCATGGTGTGGCAAACTGCAGGGCCGTTGCAGCTTGCAGGGAGGCAGAAGTGAAGACCAGATGCGATTGGTGCCTGGGTTCAGACGACTACATCAGGTACCACGACGAAGAGTGGGGAGTTCCGGTTTACGACGATCAGAAGCTCTTTGAGTTTTTAACCCTCGAAAGCGCACAAGCTGGGTTGAGCTGGATCACTGTTCTGAGAAAAAGGGAGGGCTATCGCCAGGCCTTCGCAGGCTTCGATGTGGAAAAGGTCGCCAAGTTCACAGATCGAAAAATCCAGAGTTTGCTTGAGAACCCAGGCATCATTCGCAACAAGCTCAAGGTGAAGGCTGCTGTGACCAACGCGCGCTGTTTCATTGAAGTCCAGAAAGAGTTTGGCAGCTTTTCCAACTACCAGTGGAGCTTTGTGGGCGGGAAGCCCATTGTCAACCGTTGGAAGACCATGGATGAGGTTCCCGCAACCAGTGCAGAGTCTGATGCACTGAGCAAGGATCTCAAGAAGCGAGGGTTTAAGTTTGTGGGCTCTACCATAGTGTATGCACACATGCAGGCCGTGGGTATGGTGAATGATCATCTGGTGAGCTGTTTTCGGTATGGGCAGGTGTGAGCCTACCCAGCTGCAAAGGCCAGAAGTTGGTCAACCGCTAACGGTTCAAAGCTCAGGAGTCTCGGGGCAAAACCGGAGGTATTTCGTCAAAGATGTCTGGTTCCGTTTGTGATGTTCCAAACGCGGACTGATCACCGCTGGCACGAAAAGAGAATGTTGAGATTCAAGTTTCATTAAGAACTCTACCAGCTTGCGGCCAAGTTCCGTATTCGTCGTCTGTTCCAAATCTATCTTGAAGTTGGTGAGCTCTTGTGTGAATTTCAGGTAGTCTCCTGAATCGCCAGAGTGGATGAGCTCACGATACACTTGGCTGTACAGCTGTAGTCCGGAAATCATGCCCTTGAGTTGGTTTGTGGAGTTGCCTTCGTAGTTGATGAATTCGCGGTAATCTTTAAGAAAACGACTCTTAAAACTATGTATTTCTTTCAGGAACTTCTCAGACTCGAAACTCTCGAGAAAGGAGATCCTGTCTTCGAAACGCAGTTCGGGAAAATTTTCGAGGCCCTTGGGCACGGGAAACTGCGCAGCCCCGAGTTCCTTCAGCTCGCTGATAATGGAGCCCAAAGCACTTTTGCCGTTTTGCACAAACTCTTCAACAGGGGCCAGGGGTGGCACAGGTTTCAACGGCAATTTGAGATACCATTCGCCGCACCTCGCCTGAGAAGAGCTGTTGGGAAGGGTCGAACGGTCGTTTTTCACTCCCGCATTCTGAGTGGGGTTCAGGCAGCCCAAAAGTGTGTGAAGGCTCATGAATGAAATGAAGGCCACTGTCCAGTGAGTTCGCATTTCTCACCCTCCCCTTTGTCAGATGGGGGGGCTATCGGCGACTCCAAAGGAAACTTTATGGAGTCGCCGTTCTGGCCGCTCGAGGTTTCTAACTTCTTTAGTGAAGTTAGTTTCTTATCAGGGAAAGGGGAGGCCAACCATGGATTTTTGCTTGCAAGCTCCGGTGGTTTCATCAAGTCTTCAAGGGCGGCCTCAGAGGCCCTGAGCAAGGCTAAAGTTCACAGAAACGAGGTGATGCCATTTCCATCAAGCTTCAAATCCGATCCGCTGTGTTGAAGGTTCTGTTGCAACTGGTTCAGGGCTTTCGGCTCTTTCTCCGCAGGCTGCATGACGCTCTGGCCCCTCCTGAGCTGGTGGCCACCGAACACATGACCGGCTTTTGGCGGGCTGCGGCCCTTGGTGCGGCGACCAACCTCAAGGTTGCAGATCATCTTTCGGGGAAACTCGATGGCATGAGCGTTCAGGAGTTGGCTCTTCATTGTGGAGCAGATCCCAACCGTCTGCGGCGGCTCCTCACCGCGCTTGCTTCAATCGGCTTTTTTCAAGTGAAAGGGGAGCGCGTTTTTCACACGAGACTGTCGGCTTGCCTGAGCGCTGGTTCAACAACGCCCGAGGGCTCGGGTCAGATCGGAAAGGCCGTTGAGTTTCAATACCGAGTTCAGTGGAAGAACTGGAACGAGTTGGCTGGAGTCATCAAAACCGGACTGACCTCAAGCGCTCTGAGAAGAGGTTTGGAGGCTTCTGATCCTGAGGCGGGGCGTCACTGTTTGTTTCGAGAAATGGATGGAAGCGCTCAAGAGCAGAACCTCTTCCATGGGGCCATGGAGAGTGTGACGGAGCTTTCCAAAGGGCCGCTGGCTCAAGCATTCCCTTGGGAGCAGTTTTCTTCAATCGTTGATCTGGGAGGGGGCTCGGGAGCTTTTCTTTCACACCTTCACACTCGTTTTCCTCAATCTCGGAAAACGGTTATTGATCGGCCCGACGCCTTTCGTGACATCGATGATAAATCAGGGATCTTCTTTCAAGAGGGAGACTTTTTCAATCTTGCCGAAGCGAAAAGTCAAGAGGTGCTCGCTGTGGCAGACCTTGTGGTTTTGAAGCACATTCTGCACGATTGGAGCGATGAGGACAGCCTACGAATCTTGAAACAGATTCATGCTCAGATTTCTGATAACGCAACACTTGTGGTGATTGAAACGCTCAGTGGGGAAATGGAAGGTGATCTCATCGCTTCCTTCGCAGATTTGGAAATGATGCATTCTTTCCAGGCGAAGGAACGCTCCTTGGAAGACTTCCAGCAGCTCTTCGAGAGCTCAGGCTTTCGCCTGACTCAGTCTGTGGTCACTCTGTCGCCGTTTCGGGTGCTGGTTTGCGAAAAGAAACAGTGATCCAGCGTTCGCTACTCATCTTCAGACTCTGACTCAGAATTCGGTGATGACGGCTTGCTGGCCGACTCAGCCAATGGCTCCGACGAGGAAAACGCGGCTTGCACGTACTCCACATCCCAGCTGAGATCGAGTCCGCTGTGCTTGCAGTCAATCTGGGGATCATTGTCCCCAGTGATGTGCAACTCAAAGTTCACATCGCCCTGCTTCACAATGAGTGCACTTACTGCGGCGAATGACTCAGCTGGAATTCTGATGTCCACACCGCTTTGGTTTTGTGTCCAAGGAAAGACGCAACCCGGGCTTTGCGCCGGCAGGCCAAAGCAATATCTGTTGTTTTGGCGGCTAGGAGTGTTGCGCACGTCTTGGAGTTCGGCAAAGTCGAAGGTGTGAAACCCGTTTACGACAGGAAAGTAGCTCTCGACACGACCAGAATGGCTGGAAACGAGCACGTTTTTGTTGGTGCCGATGGTCAAGTAGAACTCGTCATCGAACCGCCAAGTGGCTCCTGGATTGGTGGAGCGCAGTTCCGCAGAGCACAACACAGCTCCTTTGGGAAGCTGTGGCTTTTGGAGTGGAGACTGAGTGCGCAACCCTTGAATGTAGTTCTGGCCTTCTCGATTTTTATGAGACCAAATGCATTCTTGATTCTGGGGTGCAAACTGGAGTGGGAGTGTGAGTCTTTGTTTGGGAAGTGTTTCGCAAACAGCCATCACCTGGTCGATGACGGCATTGAAGGTACCTTCAACGGAGATTTCTTCGACTTCCTCTGTTGTTTCGGGCTCTATGGGTGGATCAGGAATGGCCTCTGGTGTTAACGCTGGCTC
>JANQPW010000782.1 GCA_028285285.1 Silvanigrellales bacterium | reverse complement strand
CGAACCACAGCAATGTTTTTGAGGGCGTTGAGGCGCTGAAAGGTGTGTTTGAGTTTTGTATCGGTGAGGGTGGGGGGGTCACCTCCTGTGAGAATGATTTCCCAGAGCTCCGGCTTTGACTTGAGATAGGCAAAGGCCCTGTCGAGGTCAGCCTCTGAGAGAGTGTGGCCTTGTTTTGAAACCTTGTGTCGGCGAAAGCAAAAGCGGCAGTACAATGCACAGTTGTGCGTGAGGCTGAGCAAAGCTCTATCGGGGTAGCGGTGCGTTATTCCCCGAACGGGGCTGTGCTCCTCGTCGCCAATGGGATCTTCGAGCTCTTCGGGCAGGAACACGAGCTCACGGGTCGTGGGCTCCACTTGTTTTTGCAGCGCAGCACTCCGCAGTTGACTGCCATCGCTGGAGAGAAAAGCCTGGGGAACGCGAATATCGAAATTTTCTCGCAGTCTCGTCAGTTCCTCTGAGGGCAGCGAGTGGCACAAGCCTATTTCTTTGAGTTGTGCATCAGAAATACGGCCCGCGGCCAGTTCTCTCAACCAGTTCACTGGGAGAGGCTTTTGCAAAGGGGCACCAGAAGCTCCCGACTGCTCTCACTCCCCTGACGAATGTTCAGGAATGTGAGAGTGGCATTGCCGCTTGTTGTGAGGCTCACATCATCATCAGGGCCTTCTGGCGGCAGCTGAGATGCCTTGAAGGCATTGCCACCCAAGATGTACACCGCGCTGTCTTGACTGTTTGGGTGGGAGCGCATCTCAAACTTTTGAAGACCCGGCTCAAACAAACTGTCTCCGCGGCAAACTGTGGCGACAACCCCTTTGGGTTTGACGCCGGGGTGGTTGATGTTGAGCACATTTTTTTCTGGCCAGGTCATGCTTTGGTTCTGAGCCGCGTGCAGCACATTTTCCACAAGCCGGGCTGTCTCTTCAAAGCCTTGCTCCAAGTTTTCAATTCCTGTGTTCATAGAGACGGCTATGGCCTGGAAACCGAGAAAGACAGCTTCTGTGGCGGCACCCACGGTTCCGCTGTAGTGCACATCCCAACCGACATTGTAGCCATGATTGATGCCCGACACCACCAAGTCGGGTGGGTTCTCTTTCAAGAGATCGTTGAGAGCAATGGCGGCACAGTCTGCGGGAGTGCCTTTCACAGCCCAGGTGTTCTCTCGCACTCGGCGCACATGGACGGGTGAGAAAAAACTCATGGCGTGGGACTGACCCGAGCGCTCCTCGTGGGGAGCGACAACAAAAACTTCGTGGCCTGCCGTTGTGAGCACTTTTTCCAAAACCTGAAGACCTTGGGCGCGGTAGCCATCGTCGTTGCACAACAGAATTCGTGACATGCTTTTTTCCCTAGCTAGAGGACGGTGATCCGAGTGGGTCACTATGGTATCTTCGAGGTCGGATCTCAAGCATTTGATTTTGGGGTCTGGTGGAGAGTGGAAGGTTCTGCATGAAGAAGAGCGCCGTGGTGACTGTGGGTCTGCTGGCTATGCTGGCCGTTGGGGCGGTTTGGATTTGGGCAGATCAGGATTCTTCCGATCGTGATTATCGTGCCGATGAAATGAGGGTTCCCCTTCGCAACCAAATTCGCGTGGGCACTTGGGTTTTGGAAGATGTTCCTGAGTTCTCAGAGCACAATTTGCGGAGCTTTATGGTGCGCTACACTCGTGAGCCTCACCCTATGGGGAGCCCCGAGCAAAAGGCTCTGGCCCGAGAGATCCGTTTTTTGTTGCAGTCTTTCGGTTGGCAGGCACGCCTGCAGAGCTTCTCCATGAAAGGTCCCAACCTCAATTCCTCTCGATTTGGAGGAGACCAGGTGATGGCTTCACGCATCACGACGGTTCGCGGCGAAAATGTGATCGGCTATTTTCCCGGGCCCGAGAGGTGCGTGGTGCTTGTTGGGGGGCATTACGACTCTAAATTCTTTAGGGAGTTTCGATTTGTTGGGGCGAATGATGGTGGGTCGTCAACGGTTTTGATGCTCGAGCTCGCACGACTCATTCCCAAGTTGTGGGTAGAGGGTCAGCGAGAGTCAGCGGGGGCATGGAACAGCTGTGGTCTGGTGTTGGCTTTCTTTGATGGAGAAGAAGCGTTGCTCCCGGGTTGGTACGACGGTCTGCGCGCAACCGGTTATCCCGATCACATCTATGGGTCTCGCGCATTTGTGGAGTCGATGCAAAAAGCAGGTGGGCGCTTTCTTGGGCAGAAAATGGAGCTTGCCCTCATCATTGATATGGTGGGGCATCTTCAGCAGAAGCTCTTCATCACCAAGGGATCAGCAGCCGGCCCTTCCGAGACCTTGGAGTCTATGGCTATTGGGGTCAAGATACGCCGCTCTCCCTTTCAAATTGATGATGATCATGTGCCCTTCCGAGAGGCCGGAATTCCGCATATGCACGTGATTGACTGGACCAATCTGAAAGAGTGGCACACCGTGCGCGACACCATGGACATCATCGACCACGCCAAAATTGCGCAGTTCGGGGCTCTGTTAAAACGCTTTCTCGCCACACCACGGGGTGGAAATGTGGCGCTCAGCGACTCACCGCCTGCGAAGGAGTCGCCATGATCCTTCTTGTTGGTGGCAGTTGTTCTGGAAAGACAGAGTGGGCATCACAGGTTTTTCGGGCAGAAGAAAAGATTTTATATCTTTCTCCCGTGAAACTCTCAGAACTGCCTCCGCCCGTGCAGTCGCGGGCTCAGAGGCAAGCACGGCTCCGGCCAAAGAATTGGGTGGTCGTTGAGCCCGAGTTTGAGTGGGACAAGGTGTTGAGCGGGGCAGAGAATGAGGGCTTCAGTGGGGTCATTGTTGACAGTGTCAACTTGTGGTTGGGGCGCGAGCTCACAAGACTTTTTGATCGCTACGATCTCCGAACCTTAGGAATCCACTGCCGGAAAGAGTTGCAGCACCTTTTCGAACAGCTTGCCAAACTCCGCATGCCAGCTATTGTGGTGTCGGGTGAGGTGGGTGCAGGTGTGACACCTCCTCACGAGAGTGGTCGGCTGTTTCAAGATCTTGTGGCTGAAGCCAATCTTCAGGTCGCACAGCGGGCCGATCTCGTGGGTCGCTCTTTTGCTGGCCAGGTGGTGGCGCTGAAGTACCCGGGCTCCCTGTTGCCAGAAACCGGTGAGGCTGTCTTTGGGCAACCTGCTCTGGTGATTTCCCCACAAGATGCGCGAAAGGTTTTGGAACATGTCTCTCAAAACAGAAACCTCAGAGGTCCAACTTTCGGAGAAGGCGCGCAACATCCAAAGCATGTTTGATCGCATTGCTCCGCGCTACGATCTTCTCAATCGCCTGTTGAGCATGCGTCAAGACGTGCGCTGGAGAAAGGCCTTGGCTGGCTCTTTACCAAGCGGGGGCAGAACCCAGTCTCTGCTCGATGTGGCCTGCGGCACTGGCGACGTTATGCTGGAGGTGCTGCGGTCTCGCCCTGACTATTCTCAGGTGTGGGGCTTGGATCTTTCCGAGCAAATGCTGGCCCAGGCCCATCGTCGAGAAGCGATGAAGTCAAGTATGGCCGATGACGAGCGGAGCGTGCGGTTGTTTCAAGGAACCGCCACCGCTCTGCCCTTTGAGGAGGCTCAGTTTCATGCTGTGACCATTTCTTTTGGCCTGCGCAATGTTGATGATCGGCAAAAAGCATTGGAGGAGTTCGCGAGGGTGTTGAAGCCTGGGGGCTCTCTCTTCGTTTTGGAGTTTTTTCCCATGCGGCGTTCTTTGATGAGCGGTGCCTTTGAGTTTTATTTTAGGCA
>JANQPW010000778.1 GCA_028285285.1 Silvanigrellales bacterium | reverse complement strand
TGGCCCACGTCACGCATCAACGCCCGGTAGCGTCTCTTGGCACGATTGCGGTCGACAGCTCTCTTTGACACCGCTTTTTTTGAGCTCACAACGGCAAATTGACATTCTCCCGGTGCGCCGAGTGGGTTCAAGCCCACGTGGCTAAAGTGGTTCTTGGCCTGAAAGCGGCGAGACCGGTTGAAGACCGAAGAAAAACTTTTAACTTTTTTGATGCGAATCCGGGTCAATGGCAAAGCCTTTAAATAACTAGATAATTTGGGTTTCTACTCAGTTAAATCAATTGAGTCGCCGAAGACCACCCAGGACTCAACGAAGGGGTAACCCATGGGGATCTCGAGAATTCAAGATATACTCTCCTCTTGCAAAAGAGGGAAGCGGCTTTTTGCCCTGCTGATTTGCATCAGCCTCGGTCTCATGAGTGGCTTGAGCAGCAGTGCGTTTGCGAAAGCCAAGGAGAAAGGTGTGGGCACTTTGGGCTCCATTATTGGTAAAGCCCACATCTTGCGCCAGGGCAAGAAGATCCCTGCAAAGAGGGGAATGCCGATCTACCCGAGTGATTCCTTGGTGACCGCAAAGAAAACCGCGGTGAAGATTAAGTTCTCCGACGGCGGCACTTTTATGGCCTTTGAGAACTCTGCCGTGAAAATTTCTGAATACAATGTGAAGCGCACTGGAAAGAAACTCTCACTCAAATCGGCTTTTGACATTGCCAAAGGCAAGGTTCGTTTCTTTGTGAAGCCTGGAAAGAACCGTGTCAACAAAGCGACCTACCGCACGAAAAATGCGGTCATGGGTATTCGCGGAACCAGTGGTTACATCGATGCAACAAAGCCAGGAAAGACGCAGCTCATCGTGACAACGGGTAGGGTGGAGATTGCGAACCCTGTGAATCCAGCCCAAACGGTGATGGTGCCTGCAAATCATATGAGCGACATTGAAGGAGCTGCTCCACCAAAGGCAGCTCAGCCTGCGCCCCCATCTTTGATTCAAAATCTCAACCGGCAGTCTCGCTCGGCCGATCAAGCCGGATCGCAGGGAGACTCCGGCAGTAACCACCCTGGGTCTGGCCCGTCGGAGGGAGGCGACGACTCCGAGGAGTCGGATGACGCAGATGGCCAGGGGTCTCGCTCGGAGGGAGACAGCTCGGGCTCTGAGGAAGAGGGGAGCGGCACAGAAAATGAGGGCGGCCCTGACTCCCAAGGTTCTGAAAGTGAAAGTCAAGAGGAGACCGGCTCAACCAGTGGTGATTCAGAGAGCCAGGGAAGTGAGGGAGACGGCGATGCGACCGCTGCAGATTCTGGCGGCTCAAATGACGGGAGCTCAGAGGGAGACTCCACGGTTGCTGGCGGAGAAAGCAACGAGTCCGACTCCGGCAGTGACAGCGCAGGCAGCCCAGAAAGTTCAAATTCCAGGGAAAGTCAGGCACAAGGTGGCAATCAGAACTCAGATTCCGAGGGGAGCTCGGCGGCCTCCTCAGAGGGGAGTGATTCTCCTGGCCAAAGGGGTTCTGGGCCAGCCGCAGGTTCTTCTCCTCAAAATGCAGACACAGCGTCGGATGGCCCCTCCACAGCTGGTGGTGAGCCAGCGTCTCCCACACAAGCGCCTGCCGCTCCAAAGCCTGTGAAGAGAGTGACCGTGTTCTCTCAAGATGGGTCGTCTTCTGTCGCGGTTTCCGACGACAGCTTGGGCGACCTCACTTCAACCATTGACACAGACGACTTCACAAGTGTTGAGACTCCCACAGAGGATCCTGTGACTCCTGCTGCCGTGAATGACCTTGGCGCCGCTGCGGCTGAAGTGATCAGCGAAGTGGAAGAAGCCTTTGACAGTGAGCAGCTTCAAGAGCAAATCGACACGGCCGTGGAAGAGGCAGTGGAACAGTCAAAGACAGTGGTTGAGGCCGCTACAAAACCAACCAAGAAAAATGTGAAGATCAAAGTTGTTCTTCCCGAATAAGTTGTTTCTTCCAACAAAGTCTAGAAGTTGTCGGGTTGGTTGGGTCTCTGCGACATGGCCCATTCGGGCCATGTCCAGCGAATGGGCCGGGCTGCAGTCGACGGATTCACATTCTTTTGAATGGCCAACCCACTCTGGCTGGTTGCACTCAATTGCCAAGAAGCCGTGGGAGAGAATGCCGAAGGTAGGAGCGAAATGATGCGGTCATGGTCTCTTCGGCTCGGCAGAAACTCCCCGTTGAGGAAGGTGAGGATTTGATCCACGGGCCGCTTCCGGATGGACCAAAGTCTGTCCACTGGGGTGTTGTGAAATGATGCTTTTCGATTTTCATCTTGGCGGTCAACAGCTCTCAGGAGGTGTTTTTTGATGTGCTGAGGTTTCAGTGTTGCCGCGGGAACGAGGCGTGCTCCTCGAATCTTCCCTTCAATGTCACGCAAGACGATTTCAAGAATGTGGCCCTTTGCCTTGAGCAGTCTGAGCTCGACCAGTGAAACTTGAGATTTCTTCAGCTGAAAAAACATTCCCCTCGCCACGTTTTTTGTTTCATTGCGAATTTGTGCGAGGGTGGTCTGAGCTGAGCGTGAGATCAAAGGCTGGTTGTTGGAGATGCTCACCTGGATGTTGCGTTTCTTTCGCCGTTTATTCGTGCGGTCAATCCTGTTGATGGCTTGATGGTAGTCGTTTCGCGCCTTTTTTCGAGTTTTTTCGGCGGTGATGGTTTCCAGTTCCATCATGCCGTTTCGTGCTTCGCGAGGATCGAGATTGATCCGCATTTCATAGGAAGAAACGTTGGGAATGTGAAGTTCCTTTGAAGCACGGAAAGTTCTGCCCCGTGCCTCGACCACTGCCATCCTTCCTTTGGGTAAAATCACCTTCGATTTGGCAACTCCCCGGTTGTTTGTGATGCCAATCAGCTTATTTTGGGGCCTTGTGAGCCAAATCTCAGCTCCTGAAATAGGACGTTGCCCCACGCCTCTCACACGGAGTTGGAGCGTGACCTCGGCATCTTCCGATGGACTCAAGTGATTGAAAACCCCCGAGAGCATTGCAAAGCCAAGCGCTGAGAGAAAAACTGCTGTGAGAATGGACAGTGAGCCACGGCGATTCATAGGCAATTCCGTTCTGTGTGTGGGATATTCCTCGCCTTTCTCACCAGTCTAGAAGGTGTTGATGAACGCCGCGTGGGAAAAAATTTCTGTCTCAGTGTTGGGGGCACTGCTCTCAGAAAACAGTTCACTCGGTGTAAGATCTTCTCCAAGGGGAGTTCAGGATGAAAAGCGAGAATATGTTTCGGAGGCTGTCTGCTTATGAAAGGTCTCTCTCTTCACACAGATTGATTGCGGATCTTCTGGAGTCGGAACTTGAGCGAGTGTGTGAAAAGAAGCTCTCGCCACTGCAATGCCGAACCTCTGTGGTTTGGGTGGGCGCCGCTTATCGACACTTTGGATTTGCTCTTTTCTCTCCTTTGGGTCGCCACCTTTTGGGTCGGCAGTTGCAATCTTTTTCCGGTGCTGATGGTTCTCTGCTTTGTGATTGGCTCGACGCTGTTTGCTTTGGGCTCCTAGAAGATTTCAACCTCATGAAAATTGTGACGGGAGAGCCCGACTGGGATGGGCTGGATCGGGAGCTGGCACTGGAGATATGGAAAAGGCTTTTCTGCTCCGACGAGTCGGAGTCTGAGCTGCTGGGCTTGGATCTTCTCGATGAGAGAATCATTCAGACACTGCGACAGGTTTCTTCCGAGTGTGTGTCTGATCTGGTTCGTGGTCAGGTGAGCGATCTTCCACGGGCTCTTCCCGATCACGTTCCTTCCGATTTCATTGAGGCTCTGCCGGGGTGTGTCGAGCGCATCTCCTTTGACAGTCTGTGTCTTTTCCTCTGGAGGATTGAGTGTTTTTCTCAATTCAACGAAACAAGACAGGAGTTCAAGTTCGTCTATCGCGAAGGCGGTCAGGTGGAAGAGTCTGCATTGTATCGGGTTGCCGCCCTTCTCGTGGTTCTTGGAGACATTCGCACGGAAAAAGGGGAACCACTCTTTTTGGAGTCGCCGGCCCCGAACGGATTGCTCGAAAAGGTATTGCTGGGGAAGGATGCAAAAACTCAGAGCTTGGTGCGTGGAAGTGTGGTTGCGGTCTTGTTAGGATCGGATCCACAGAACATTCGAAAGGCCCTGGAGTTGGCGCTGCAAATGGGCCTTCTGTTCACAGTGAAACCCACAAGTCGTCGTCAGGAATATGGGCTCACGGCGCTGGGACGAAAAATTCTCCACCCCTACAGAGGTCTGGTCAGAGAAGCTGTTCTTGGTGGAGAGTCCGAGGAGCCACAATCTGGACAGCTCCCGGAATGTGAAGCCCCGAAGATGTCTCGTTCTGCGGAGGAGCAAGGCCCGGAAGCTATCGAAAAGAGCTCCTCTGGTGATATGGCTGCTTTTTTGAGCGAGATTCAAAAGGAGTCCAGCTCGCAGCATCGCCATGAGAGCGGTGGTCGGGGCGGTAGAACGAGAAAGCGCAGCCCCTGAGAAAGACTATTTCTTGCCCAAGTAGGCAGAAACGCTTTCTTTTGTTGCTTTAATTGCCTCTTCTCCTTCAGACCAATTTGCTGGGCACACTTCTCCGTGCTTTTCATTGTGTTGCAATGCTTCAACAAGGCGCAGAGCTTCCGAAACGTTGCGGCCTAAGGGAAGATCGTTCACCAGCTGGTGCCGCACAATACCTTGCTTGTCGATGAGGAAAAGCCCCCGGAAGGCGACGCCGTCGTCGCTCAGCACATCAAAGTCTCGAGCGATTGTGCGGTGAATATCGGAAACGAGAGGGTACTGCACTCCTTGAATGCCTCCCTCATCTTTCTTTGTGTTGAGCCATGCGAAGTGAGAAAA
The DNA here is from genome assembly GCA_028285285.1 of Silvanigrellales bacterium. Lineage (GTDB taxonomy): Bacteria > Bdellovibrionota_B > Oligoflexia > Silvanigrellales > Silvanigrellaceae > JANQPW01. The sequence continues at coordinate 4,501 of JANQPW010000778.1, read as the reverse complement.
CTTGCTGTCGATGCTGCAACCAATCAGCTCAACATCACGTTTGCGGAAGTCTTCCAGTTTTTCTTGAAACGCATGCAACTCGGTAGGGCAAACGAATGTGAAGTCGAGTGGGTAGAAAAACAGAACCACATATTTTTTGCCAATGTAGTCTGAAAGTTGGATGTCTTTGAAGTCTCCGTTCACTACTGCTTCGGCCTTGAAGTTTGGTGCCTGACGGCCCACAAGTACGCTCATTTTGAAACCCCTTGAATGAAAAAGTACGAAAAGGTGGCTCCTTCGGGTCGCCCAGTGCGGCTTCAGGTGCCACGGAACATCCCGCAGAGGTTAGCATTGGCAAAGGTCAAGTCAAGATCATGTGGGTGGATTGACCAGAATGCGGTGCCGTGCCAGATTGCCAGCCAAGCGAATAGGGGTGCACCTCATGTCAGAGCACGACAATCCCAGAAATGATTCCGAAGGGGGGGAGAATCTCCCAGAGAAAGAAGTTGAGACCAGGTACGACCCCGAATCATCCTCTGCAGAGGGGCAATCTCTCCCCGATCAGAGTGCCCCGGGGGTCGACTCAAATTCTTCTGAGACGAAAAAACCCACGCCGTTGTGGTTGAAAAAACTCCCCAATCGTTTGACCTTTTTACGCATTGCCTGCATCCCCGTTGTGGTTCTGCTCATGCTCGAAAGCGACCCTGTCACCCCTGGCGAGGTGGCACCGGTGAAGTGGGTTGATGTTGCCGCGGCTGTGGTTTTTGGCCTCGCTGCCATCACCGACTTTTTTGATGGTTGGATCGCTCGCATGTTTGGGGCCCAGAGTCTCTTGGGGAAGCTCCTCGATCCCCTTGCAGACAAGCTCCTGGTTGTGGCTGCGCTCATTATTCTTGTTGAGAAGCAGCGTTTGGCAGGTTGGATTGCGGTGGTGCTCATTGTGCGCGATCTGGGTATCAACGCCATTCGAATTGCGGCTATAGATGACAACATTTCTCTTGAGTCGAGCCCCATTGGCAAAGCCAAAACCCTTTTTCTTGATTTGGGTATTGCGGGTCTCATGGTTCATGGAGTGCTGTGGTCAATTCCTTTTCTTCTTTTGGGGCAAATTTCCATTGGAGTTGCGTTGGCGACGAGCCTTTTGAGCGCGGCTCACTATCTTTGGCAGTACGGCCGGGCGCTTCGCTCGCGAGGGTTGTTGTGAGATCTGGTCCTTTTCCCGACAAATGATGGCCTCCTGAGGAGGCTGCTCCAGCTTTTCCCCCCGGGTTGGGAGTGCTTTCCCTTTGTTGAACACACCACAAAGCTTGCCTTCGTGGCTGCAAGCCAGGCATTTGGAGAGCTCTCCTCGGAGTTTGGAATCAGTGGGGGCTGCTCCAAGGCCAGAGGGGTTGCGGTGCATGTAAACCTTCAACTGAGGTCTCTTTGCGGCCGGAAGCGGCATAGCGTCGCTCACCACCCGAGCCCAGCCTGGAGCAGTTGCAGTGGTGGGTTGCGAGCCGCGGACCTGTTTCATCTGTTTCATGCAGCTGAAATAGCTGTAGTTGAGCTCTTCATGCTTGAGGCCCGTGGAACGGTCAATTTGTTTGAGAAGAGGAGTTCGTTCCCACTTCATGCGAAACCAGCACCAGTCTTTTCGCTGTGCAGATGATGTGAGGGGGCAAGGGTGGCTGTGAGTGCAGGGGCCCACAATGCGGGCTTTTTTGCTTTTAGACAAAAGAGAATTGCGAAAATCACCGAGTTTGCGGGCGTGCACATCTTGGCCCGGCTCAACGAAGAGAACAAAGGCGCCGCGATCCACAAGCTTTGCCACAGTGCTGTTGAGGATGCCTTTTGCCATTTGACCAAACTCGTTGAGTGCGTTGACCGAGAAAAACAGGTGGACAGTCTCCGGTTCGAGTTGCCGCACTCCGACTTTTTCAACAGAAACCGCAAAGGGCAGATCCAAGGAAAACTGCTGCAGAAGATCAATACCGGTTTGCAGAATAGAGTTTGAAGCCTCCACTGCAAGCACTCGCAACTCTTCTCCTTCCTCGAAAGTCTTTCCGCTCAAGTGACGCTTCATCCAAAGAACCAGGGCGAGTGAAGCTGTCAGAGGTCCAGATCCGTGGTCGACGAGGGTATGTTTCTTGCGCTTGCTCTGAAAAACCCGTTGTAGCGCGGCAGAGTTTTCAGGGAGCTCCAGAATACTCAGTGTTTTGAAAACGTTAGGTAGAAAAAAGGAGGCCAAATAGGCACGTGCCCCTTCCGCGTCATTCATGTAAAGGGGAAGCTTCCGAGGTCTTTTAGGGTTGAGGAGCTGCCAAAGCTGCTTCACCTCTGGGGCAAGGGTCGCTGCAAGGCCTCGAGTCGACGACACGGCTTTCCTTTTCTCTCCGTCTTCATTGTGAAAGCTGGATCGAAGGGCCTCTTGCGTGAGGCGATCGAGGGTTTGAAAGTCTTCTGACATGGGCATCTCTGGTCTCCACCCTGGCCGATCGTGTTAAAATCTTGCACTCGGTGAAACCGTCTTAGCAGATCTTTCTCTCAGGGCTAGTCTCGATTTTCCAAATGTGCGTCAGTTGGAGCGTCTGCGGCGCCGCAGTTGCTTAAGATAGGCTCTCACAGCCCTATTGTGCTCGGTGAGAGTTTTTGAAAACTTGTGGCGTCCTGAACCGTCTCCAAGGGCCACAAAGTAGAGGTCCGTTGTGGAAATGGGCCGAACTGAGGCTCGCAGAGAATCTCTGCCAGGGCTGGCTATGGGGCCGGGTGGAAGACCGGGAATCACGTAGGTGTTGTAGGGTGTTGGGCGTTGAAGGTCTTTTTTTCGAATGTTGCCGTCATAAGTGCTCCACATTCCATAGATGACCGTGGGGTCGGTTTGGAGCTTCATGCCCTTGGCGAGGCGGTTGTGGAACACACTGGAAATGTGTGGACGCTCTTCTGCGGCGCCCGTTTCTTTTTCGATGATGGAAGCAAGGGTGACCATTTCGTGGAGGCTCAGCCCGAGGTCTTTGCGGAGCACTCTTTGTTCGGGGTCGTCTTGTTCAAAGAAAGCATCGATCATGACCGTGAAGATCTCCAAAACGGTGGCATCTTCAGAAATAGAGTAGGTGTCTGGGAAGAGGTAACCTTCAACGTTTTTTGCTTCTTTGGGGAGTTTTGCCAGCAGCTCAGGGTTGGCCAGTTCGGCCTCGAAGTCTTCAGCAGTCAGGTGCTCAAAGGCTTCGGCGATCTTCTCGGAGATCTGCCATTGGTTCAGGCCTTCGGGAATGCTGAACTCCACAAGCAGCACCTGACCTTCTTGCAGCGTCTTGATAACGTCCAAGAGGTTGAGCTCGCCTTTGAAGCGGTACTTTCCGGCTTTAAAGGTGGAACCCACACGCATTGCCTTCACAACAAGCTGAAAAAGCTCGCGGTGCTCAATCACGCCATTTTCGGCAAGGGCGGCAGCGATCTTGTGGCTTCCCCAGCCCTTTTCCACGCGCAGCGTTTTCCCCTCTTCGGGTAGAGCAACCGGTTGGAACACAAGGTGGTAAGCCACCCCGCCTAGGCCAGTCACACCCAACAGAAGTCCGACAATGAGCGCTGCGAGAGCTTTGACCATGGTGCAACTCCAATTGATGCTCTGAACACAAAGCGCAGGGAAACAAACTTCCATACTAGGAGTCGTTTCATCGGACCACAAGTGTGGGGATTGAGTCAGAGCACTTCGGAAAAAACTGCCGCAGAACAATTGCCCAATAGAGATGCGCTCAGGTCGACTCGCTCGATTCCGATAAGCCTTTCATGAGCAACGACTTTCTTGACAAGCCATTCGATGCCACCGATCTGTCTCGACAGATGGGAGATGCTGCCTCCCGAGCACGGGGGCGCGAAGCGGCCGTTGAAAGGGCCGCTCAAGTTCAGGAGCTGGTCTTGCTTTTGAAAGGTCTCCCGGAAGATGAGTTCGCCAGAGCTTACGACGCCTGCTTGTCTCTCACCGAAGGGTTGGCAAAGCGCGTGGCTCGTGAGGCTCAGCTCCGAGCTAAGGCACAAGGTGAACGCGGTCAAATGACTCAAACACTTATGGATCAGGGCCGAAGAGACATAGCCTGACACGAGCTGCCTGTGTCACTGTTTCCAAGAAATTCCGACACGAAAAACCCCATACGAACAGCTCCTAGTGATAGGGTTAGGCGCTGAGTGGCTGGATTTCCCTTTGTGTCGAAGCAACCTCTCCAAACAACTTCAACGTTTTCTGAAGACCACCACTTCGGGTAGATGGCCGAGGTGATTTCAAAAACCTGTCGCCGAGACGCGGAAGAAAAGGGAATTTGGATCTGTTCCCCTTTGTGTGCCAGCGGGGTGATCCGTGTCACCACAGTTGCCCTCCCTTGTTCAATGGAAAGGTCTTGTTTCCAAGACCATGTTTCTTTGTCAGATGGAGTCTGCTGAAGAAAGAGCTTTGATTCTTGGATTCCTTCACTGAGCAGTGCGACCCCTCCACAAAATGAAGACCGCAACATCTGAGGGGTTATCGATCTCAAAACGTCTTGTAGGC
>JANQPW010000771.1 GCA_028285285.1 Silvanigrellales bacterium | reverse complement strand
GCAGCCTACCACGTCTTTCGTCGCTTCTCGATGCCAAGGCATCCACTGTTTGCCCTTCATTTGCTTGTGATGATCCTCACTCAGCTCTTTCCTTGTTCTTCAGCTCTTCGTTTGGCTGCGAATTGCGAAATGCTTCGTCAAGCCAACGCTGAAGTACCTTTTCTGTACTCGGCGCGTTAGCTTTCCTCGCATTTCATCAATTCAATCCACAGCACTAAAAAAAAGGCCGAAAAACGCAAAAAGATGAAGTTTTTTCTGTGTTTGATTTTCTCTTGTCAAAAAGCCGTTCTTGCGAACGAGACACCGTGTTAACGGCTCGGAAGGCTCCTGTCAAGATCGCAGGAAAATTATTTTTTTGGAGTGTTTTGGAGAGCCTCTCCACCGTAAATCAAAATGGCCATAATTCCAGCGAGGGCGGTGGCTACCGAAGTGATATCATAATGATTTCGAATGGAATCTGACTTTTGGTTGAGCCTTTCAATGGCCGACTTGATATCCGCATACTGCTTTCGTCTGTTTTCGACCTCTTGCATTTGGTCATATCTCTTTGTTTTCATTTCGGCTCTGTGGTTGGCACCGGGTTCATGAGGGACTTGCTGCACTGCTGCCAGGGCAGTGAGCAAGATGCGGTCTGCAGGGGAAACACCTCCACGAGCCACATAGTCCAGAGACTCTCGGAGAACCTCTGGTGGCAGGTAAAGCTCGTGCCTTTCTTGATCCGCTTCTGACTGCAGGCGGACGAAGACTCTCCCCTCATCTCCGACATAGACCAGGTCCACCTGGTGAAGAATCACCTCTCCGGATCGGGTTTGCTCGTTGAGTGTCATAATGTTTTGCGATTCGCCGGAGGACTCCACCTGGGCAACAAGTTCTTCCAGAGCTCTGAGGGTTTGTTCAACACCCCCCTCTTTTGCACTTTCCAGGCCCTGGTGAAGATCCGACGCCGTGATGTCCACAGGAGATTGGAGATTTTGTTGCGCCAACTGCACGACAGAGCCTTTCATTTTCAGCGTGACGCGATCTCTCACAGGAAATGAGGTGATCTCATCTGAAAAAACAAGAAGCCCATCCGAACCATTCACAACAATTCTTCCGGAATCTCGGGCGAGATAGCCTCTTTCATCAAGCTCATAAGGACTCTTTCCTTCAGACTGAATGCTTTCGATTTGGCTTTGAATCGCCTCTGAGGTCGAAAGCTTGTCCACGTCGAGATAGTGTTGTTGCTGGGGAATCCAATCTTTCCCGCCGATCTGGCCCAAAATCGTGGTTTGTTTTTGATACTCTTGCTGAGCTTGTTTGAGGTCCGGCTCCTTCCCATCTATTTGTCGATTGACGTCTTGAACAGCACCGGTTTTCACGAATTGGAATCCACTGATCAACACTGTGGTGGTGAGTATACTGCCTACAGCAATTTGCGCTGCTCCTTTGAGACCCTTTGCAGACGACTCTCCCTGCGATGACGAGATCAAATTGCAACCACTCATCAAGAGCGACGAGGAAGCGGCAACAACGACAACCTGAGACACTCGGGAGGAACCCAAAATTCTTTTCATCAAACAATACCTCGTTCACCGGTGAGATGGTTCAAAAGCAACAACTACGACATCTGTGCGATCACTCATTCCATAGGGGGCGGTTTCCCCATTTTCTTTCCATGAAACCCAAAGATCCATGCCCCGTTCGTTTCGATAAATCCAATTGTCTTCAAGCTCCCTGTGAAGTTGCCAGCCCGGCCCAAATCGCGACGTCACCTGCTGCTGCACCTCTTCTTGGCTCAATTGGCCAATTGGCACCACAAAGCGAAGGGCAAAAAGGCCCGGTGTTCCTGACTCGTCGTGTCGGTACTGCACAGACACCGCTTCCACACCTAGGTGAGCTCCCAGTGTGCGGCGAGAAACCATGGATCCGGGGTGGACATCCTCATCAGGAGTGAAGCGAAAGCCCCTGTTTTCGAGTTCTGTAACGATCTCTCGGGGATCCCAATCCAGAGCCCAGTCACCCTGGAGAAGTGGGCCGGATATGGACCAAACGTCTTGAGGAAAGCCTCTTTTGGGGGAGGAAGAGTCAGGTTGCCTCTCTTTGGAAGAGAGTTGTTTGCGCTCTGTTTCTTTTGTGGAGGTGAGCATTCCCTCAGCTCGACTCTCCACATTGTCATCAGTCAGCCCTTCATCTCTACCTTTGGTGACAGAAGTCTCTTGCAAAGGGCTGGATACCGCCGTGCTCTTTTCTCTTCCACCTTGCTCACTACTAGGCCACAAGACGAGTGCTGCACTTGCACACACGACCAGGGCAATGGGAAGAATCAACCGGATATTCATAAATGCCTCCTCAATTCTTCTTCCACTGTTGGATGTGCCATGTGGGGTTCATCAAATCTCTGCGGCGGAAAAATCGTCCGGGATTGTTCGCAGGGAGGTTGAAGTACTCCCGTGGGCGACCAGGGCTTCCGAACGTTGTGAGCTTTCCGCTTCGTTCCGCTGAATACAGCTCAAAGTGCAACATATTGTCGGGGGTGATGGTGAGGTGACCCACTTTGCCAATACGTTGCCCCTTTTTGACAGTCGCACCCTTACGAACCTTGCTCCGGCAGTCGACCTCACCATATCTTGCCAAGAAATTTCCGCCCGAATAGGGATGGAGAATCTCAATAGCACAAGTGCCACCGTAAAAGTCGTAGCTACCGATGACCTTGCCATCACCGATAGCAACGATAGGACTGCCCACACGGCCATGAATGTCACAACCCGCGTGTCTTCGGTAGCCACCTTCTCGGCCCCACCCAAACACAAGGTAGCCAGGATTTCGCGAATAACAGGTTCGAATGGGGTTGAAGGCGTAGGGTCTAACAAATCCGCCCTCTTTCACATTTCCGCTCACATGCCCTTCAAAGATCCACCCATAGCCAAAGGGGCACTCTTTTGTTTCGTTTGCGAAGCGGATTCCCTTCGCTTTGAGCTGTGAATAAAACGCATTCACAAGCTTGCCACCCACGCGACGATTGGGGTCGAATGTGTACTCCCAACCTTCTGGTGCCTGTGCTGTGTTGGAAGGAGGTGGCTCTGTTTCGGCATTTGAACTGAGCTCTTCATCTCTTCTCGCAATGGCATCCCTCAAGGCCTGAGGAAGTCCAAAGTTCTGAGACGCGTCGGCCTCAGGCTCCGGAGTGGGGGTAGGAGTTGGCTTTGGAGCGGGACGCAGCAGTGCCGGAAACACAGTTCCCTCTCGTGCAACAATCTTTGACTCCTGTCCATGGGTGTCACCATTTTTGATTTTGCCTTTGAGACTGATGGTGCCAACTTCATGCGGAAG
>JANQPW010000757.1 GCA_028285285.1 Silvanigrellales bacterium | reverse complement strand
CAGAAAAACTGCCGATTGACCGATGGGTTGTGACACAACTGGCTTGGGTTCCTGCTGCAGTTCCGCGGCAAGAGCTGTGGGGCAATTCACAGCAGGTGAAAGAAGACAGGTGAGGAAAATGATCCGCAGACTCTTTGTTGGCTCCTGGTTTTTTGGGGTCTTTACCCGACCGAAAAATTGAAACACGAGAGCCTCCTGCGTGGCGCGGTGTGAGATTGAAGTCGCTCACTGAAAAAGATAGGACGTGAAGGGAGTGGATCGGCTGTGCTACACTCCTCCGTTCCAATCCTATGACGAGCCACTGGAAAGTCCAAATCTGCGGTGTGTGTGGCTCTGACGACGAGGTAAAAAATGTCCTTCAATTTTTTTGACGCCATGAAAAGCCGCGGTTTGGTGGCATCGGTCAGTCATGAAGAGGAGCTGGCCCTGGTTCTCGGAGAGGCCGCTCAAGCTGTGTCGGGCTCGTTGGCAGAGCCCTCCTCTGTTTATGCGGGCTTTGATCCCACCGCACCAAGCTTGCACGTGGGCCATTTGGTTCCTCTCTTTGGTCTCCGCAGGGCTCAGCTTGCAGGTCTGAGGCCGATTGTGCTCTTTGGTGGGGCCACTGGGCTAGTGGGGGATCCCACTGGGCGTTCAGAAATGAGACAGTTGAACACCGAGGAGCAAATTGCCGGGTTTGTGGAAAACTACAAGGCCCTCACACGGCGTTACTTCGATAATCAGGCCGCAAATGCTCCACTTTTCTTAAACAATATCGACTGGCTCGGCAAAATGAGTTGGATTTCTTTTGCAAGAGATGTGGGTGTTCACTTCACCATTGCCCGGTTGTTGGCAGCCGAGGTGAACAAAACACGATTTGAGGCCGGGGGCTTGACCTTTCTCGAGTTGGGTTACCAATTGCTTCAGGCTTACGATTTCCTTCATTTGAGTCGTGAACACAATTGCGTCATTCAATTGGGTGGCAACGATCAATGGTCCAACATTTTGGCAGGCGCCGACCTCATTCGCCGCACCGAAAGTCGAAAAGCGTTTGCGCTGACTTTTCCTTTGCTCACGGCAGCCGACGGCTCAAAGATTGGCAAAACGGCGGGCAATGCTGTTTGGCTCGATCCCTCACTATTCTCTCCGTATGATTTCTTTCAGTACTTCCGAAATGTGCAGGACGCTGATGTTGAAATGTTTATGAAGACATTCACGTTCTTTGAGAATGAAGAAATTGCTGAACTGTGCGATGTGAAAAAAACCTCTGTCAACGCTGCGAAAGAGCGCTTGGCGGTGGAGGTCACAACGCTTGTTCATGGGGAAGAAGAAGCCCAGCGTTCTTTGCGGGCCGCCAAAGCTCTCTTCGCCGGAGAAGGAGCTCCTGACGATGCCCCTTCGCTTGAACTCAAGAAAGCCGACCTTGAAGCCGGTGTTTTTTCGGTAGAGATTCTCGTGACTGCAGAGCTTTGCAAGAGCAAGTCTGAGGCACGAAAGCTCATTCAAGGAAATGGTTACTCTGTGAATGGAAAAAAGGTGACAGATATCAATCACAAGTTGAAATGGGAAGATCTCAGCGGGGCTCCACCCTTTGCCACGCTACGAAAGGGAAAAAAGGACTATCTGCTGATTCGAGTTACTGAATGAAGGCCTGGCAGTGTTGAGGCAGGTAGGCAGGGTCGGTGAAGAGCTGCCACACTGTTTCGTTGATCCAGGAGATCATTTCTGGGTTGAGCCCACTTTCTGGGGAAGGGTGAAGAGCTGGATCTGTGCAATCCAAAAAGGTTCTCATCAAAACGGCAGTGGCAGCTTGGGCCAGTTCGGTGCCATGAAAAGTGTCATTCATAAACCCTCGCTCTGGACTGCACTTGTCTGCATTTTTGTTGGTGGGAAAAGCCGCTTTTCCCTTTTCCCAAAGCTGTAACACTGGAATGAGCACGGCGTCGTGGGTTTCTCCATCAACTTCACGAGCGTCGAGAATGTTTTCGAGCTGAGACCAGTTGGCGACAACTTTATTGTACCAGTATTTCGATCCAGGCTCTGTGCCGTCTGCATCGGAAGGTTGAGTTCCCACGAGGTAAGAAACCCAGAGCACCGTTTGTGATCCAGCGCGCACGATAGAGTCGTGGAGGGCTGTGGCATCGTTGATGTTGGTAAAGTACCCGTCGTCGGCCCAAGCACCTTCTTGGTTGGTGAGAACAATTCCATCATAAAGGCCTGCATTGTCGGGCAGGGAATGGGTAGAGAATCGGGCTGAGCCTTTCTTTTGTGTGGCTTCGACAGCGATCTCCGAGTTTGCGGTGAGCTGTTCTAAAATCTCAAGGCTTCCACCACAGTAGTCAAATTGACTATTGCCGAGGAAGAGGCCTTTGAAGACACCTTGTTGCTGGCCTTGACGGCTCGAATCAGGCTTTGGCATGAAAAGATCGACGGGCTGCGCAGGGTCGACGGGTTGCGCTGGATCGACGGGCTGCGCAGGGTCGACGGGCTGCGCAGGGTCGACGGGCTGCGCAGGGTCGACGGGCTGCGCTGGATCGAGCGGTGCATCTGCGACAGTAGTTTCTTGCGACCCAGCAACAACGGAAGTCGTCGGGTCGGTGAATGGTGCGGTTTCTGTTTCCTTTTCCAGTTCACTGACCGCCTGCCCCTGTGAGTCAGTAGAAAGTCCCGTTTCTTCCTGATTCCCACTTTCTGGAGTCTGTGGGTCAGCCGCCCTTGATTGATCCGCACTTTCGCCTTGTGGGGTGTTCGAAGGAACCGTTGATTCGATCACCGCGGGCTCGACTTCAACAGCCACAGAGGTCGAACGAAAGTCTCCCGAGCAGCTTGTGAAAAGGGGTGCTGACAAAAAAGTGAGAAAAATGAGTTGTTTGTGACTATGCGGTGGCATCATTCCTCCATGGAATTCTTATCGGAGCTGGTATGGTGGAGTTGAAGGCAAAGCTCGCAATTTGAACAAAAGATCAGAGGCTCTAGGATATTCGGGAGAGCAGGGCCTT
>JANQPW010000068.1 GCA_028285285.1 Silvanigrellales bacterium | reverse complement strand
GCCCCCCGCATACCTCACCCACCTTCTGACAAATCGAATAGAGCTTTGGAAGGACCCGTCACGGCACTTGCCCTGGGCTGTAGCTGATGAGCTCAAACGGAGAGACTCTTCAGGCTGAGCGATTTTTCAAAAAGCTCACAGAAAAGCTAAATTCAATTTCCCGTCTGTCACCTGGGCTCCTGGTGCCTTCTGTTTTGCAGACTTCCGAAGTCCTTACTTTTACAACCTGAGGCTCTGGTTGGAACTTTTCTACTGTGAGTTCAGAGTAAACAAACTCTTTCGATTGGTTTGATTCGTGTCTTCGGGAGCTGGACAGGCTATCAATAGAACCGCTGATACCGAACCCGTGATCCTGCTCATAAACTTTCTCCTTTGGACCTTGTTGGGAACCCAAAATGAACTCCTCTCAGCCGAGCGCTTGCTTCTCGATGGCTGGCCACGCTTCCCAGCGTCCCACTCCGCGGAAGATGCTCGCGTCTTTCGGTTTTTGGGTATGCCCTAAGCCACTTACTCGTTTTAATTTAGAATATCCCCTCACCGATCGGAAGCACCACTGCGTTCAAAAAGCTCGGTAGACTTGTGACCTTGGTTCCTTCCTTGTCATAGGGGAAGGTCTCTGAGTTTGGAGTGACAATCCAAAGTTCATCGAGTTTTAGCAGATCGCGAGCTTTGTAGTTGAGCTTGCTCAGTTTTGGGCTTGAGCTTGTTTTAAACTCAACTCCAATGTGTTTTCCTTTGTGTAGAAAAACAAAATCAATTTCTTGTCCTCCGTGTGTGCGAAAAAATCCATGCGTGACTTCGGTAGGAAGAGCCGTTAGGATTTGCTCTATGGCAAAGCCTTCCCAACACCGTCCCCAAATGGGGTGGGAAAACAGATCTTCAAAGCTATTCAATTGAAGCAAAGAGCAAAGCAAACCGGAGTCTTTGATGAAAACCTTTGGTGACTTGACGAGGCGCTTTTTTGTGTTGATCTCAAATGGAAGCAAACGCCGAATAGCAAAGGAACCTTCTAACAGGTCTATGTGTCGCATGATTGTGGGGTGTGATTGGTCAAGAGATTGCCCAACTTTTGAATAGTTGAAAATGTCTCCATGCGTGTGTGCGCACATTGTCCAGAGTCTCAGCATTCCTATCGCGGAAAGATTGAAGCCCATTTGTTGCAGATCTCGTTGCAGAAACGTTTGAATGTAGCTTTCTCTCCATCTTCTGCTGTTCTGGTCGGTTTTTGCTAAATAGCTGTCTGGGTATCCACCCCTCCAGATGAGTCGTTTCAGTGTCTGGTGATCCGACTTGGGAATCTCAGGGAGGCAAAAAGGAGAAATGAAACAGTATGATATTCGACCCGCTAGCGTCTCGGAAGATTGTCTGAGAAGCTCCGGAGCAGCAGAACCCAAAATTAAAAACCGACCGGCTTTCTTGTGTTCGTCGATCAGCACTCGAAGCACGGGAAACAAGTCTGGTCTCAGTTGAATTTCGTCAATGATCACGAGTTTACCTTCATGAAGCTTGAGAAACTCTTCAGGTGAGTTGAGCTTTACCAGATCGGAAGGCCTCTCGAGATCGAGGTGGAGACTTTCCGAAAACTCGGTCGTGAGCTGTTTTGCGAGAGTGGTTTTACCAACCTGGCGAGGTCCAAGCAGTGCGACCGCAGGAAACTGTGAGAGGTCTTTCAATACCTGGCTTTTCTTTAGTCGATTCAGCATATTGAACCCATTTCATGAAAAATGTACACTCAGTTTACATTTTTCATGAAATGGGTTCAAGCGTTTTGATTCCAGGGTGTTGGAAGCAGCTGTCCTATGTTGGGTGCCCGCCCTGGCCAAGACACTCAGCCGCTTTCCTTATGGCCAAGAGAGGGCGAGATCCCTCTCCGTCAAAGTCTCGTCAAGCTGAGCGATGCCACAGTCATAGCCTGACTTGTCAAAATCAAATCGTGCACGAATTCGCTTTTCTTCTCCGGTTCCCACGTTTTTGTAGAAGATGAGAAAGAACTGAATCGGGTATTCACCCTCAGCGGCGGTAAAGTGGACGTCACCCACTTCAACGTTTCTATCTTCAAACATGACCTTTCGAAAGGCAGTCTCGCAAAGCGTCCGATAAACTCTATTCGCTTCATCTGCAGGTTGGCTAGGATGTTTCTTCAGACGCGGATCTTTCAAAACACTGAAACTGGCGTTTGGATAGGTGTCGACCGATGTGCAACTTGAAATCGCAAGACCGTTCTTTCCATCAGACCAAATACCGTTTCTCAAAGTTCGATAATCTTTTTTAGCGGCTGAGACAGAAAGCGAAAAACTGTGAAGTAGACCTGATTCTGAAAGAACAAGAATGTCTGTTGCGATTTGGCTTGGACCCCCAGGCATCGGAAGTGAGCTAAAGTCAACGATACGCAGATTCGAGAAGTACCCGTTGTCGAGTTCAATAAAACCACTCTTGTCTGCTAGGTTCAAAGAGAAACTTCCGCTTTGAGGAGCGTCGTCCATGTGGATAGATTTCTTTTTTTCAAAAGACCTGTGAGGTTTTCTCGCATGTTCCTCCAAGCCCAGCCCCTGAGAGAAGACCTTAAGGTCAGCAGCTTCAGCTTGTCCATTCAAAGAACAATTGATTTGTCCAACACTGTTCACGCCTGGCGCGCTATCAATTGTGTGAACACCTGCATTTTGCTTGTCTTCAGCGGTAAAACTGCAAGCAGTGGCCAGGTATCCTGTTGAAAGTGTGACTAGAAATCTGACATGACAAAGGTTCATGGAGACTCGTCCTTTTCGAGATTGTAATTTGGTTGTCTCTGAGTAAACAAATATCGTGCCAACCTGAGGGTTCACTTATGGTGGCAGGTGCAGCACCAGTTGCAGATTGTAAGATAGAAAAGAAACGTTGTGATTCGGCCCTATTAATTCGGGTTGGTCAAGTTGCCTTTCACTTTGACGGTCAAGGTACAGATTTCCTTAGGGTCAAACTGAACTGAGGTGCAACCCTCCTTCGAGACACCGCTCGTGTCAACGGAACCTGCGTCCATGCAGCTTCCCACCGAAAGCCAATCAACCTTGCAGTCCGTTGCTCCATCCCGCCGGCATTCCTCCTTCGCTGCCTCAATCACCAGTTCCTTAACTTCTGAGGTCAGGTAAGCATGGCCATATTGGCTGCGGCAAAAAGTCCCTGTGCTTGAATAGGTCGCTTCTTTAACTGTTTTGTTTCCTTGTTATTCGTTTCCAGAGATCTCAGAATCACCGCAAGCTGCAAGCGTGAATGCCACAGCTCCAAATGAAACGGCTGCAAGAGTTTTCATGTTTCGTCTCCAAGTGATGTGTGCCCGAGAAGGCAGTTTTATTGACTTCAGAAGAGGTCTTCAAGCATCACAGCAAGCAACGAGCCTGCTATGTGGTGGATTTGCTCAATCCTTCACTGTTCACTTCTTCGTGAGATCTCTCGCATGTAAAAGGGAATTAAGATCTCGAAACAGGTCTTCTGCTGCGTAGTTGCTAGCCTTGTCTAAAATTCGATCGAACTCACTGAAGTCACTGCCTCCGGTCTCACTCGATGAAAGATAAACCGGGGTTTCTGCTGCGCGCTCCCGCATAACCTTTAGGACATCCAAGCCCGTCTTTCTGCTTCCGTCAAAGTTCATATCGGTCACGACGAGGTCGAAACTCTTCTCGGATTGAAAATCTCCTCGGGTTTTGAGAATTCGCTCAATTCACATTCGTCGGCAAGTTCGATTCTCCATTTTATTCGCGCAACCAAAGAGTCTTCGACGAGTGCAACTCTGGGTTTAGTTTTAGGTGGGACCATATGTGCTGATTCGTTGTCATTGGCCTCCTGGGAGGCGTTGTTAGAATGCAGGGCTCGTTGATATTCGCCCGAACGCTTTCTGAAGGCTATGCTAGGTCCAATTTTATCGGTCTCACCCGAGAGTGGACAATCGAACTTAAATTCCACCAACCCGTCGGGGAATTCTATTGAGCGGTTAGAGTGACAAAAAATTTCACCTCCATGAGCGTTGACCCACTTCCTTGCGATGCTGAGCCCAAGTCCAGTGCCACTCTTCTTCCCCTTTGTGAAGTGATCGTTGAAAAGTTTGTTCAGGTCATTAGGCTCTATGTAAGAGCCGCTGTTACCCAAAGTGATCCGTGCTCTGTCACTGCCTGCTGCATGAATCTCAACGAAGAGCTCACCTTCCTCATCGATAGCCTCGACGGCATTATAGAGAATGTTGAGTATCACCCGGCGGTACTTCTCAGGATCAACACCAATCTGCAGGTTCTTTTGAGTCTTGAAGTTGATTCCGATGTCTTTTTCAGAGCTGAGGTTGAAGACGAGTGAGAGGCACTCTTCAAGGAACTTCAAAGCGGGCATGCTTTCCACATTGAGAGGAGGGTTTGGAGAGTTGAGATGCATGATGTCGCTCAGGAGTCCGTTCATTGCCTGTACTGAATCTTGCACCTCTCCCTTGCCAACCTGAAGAATCTTGCGAGTTTCTTGGTCAAGCTGTACCGATCGGAAGCGACGTTCAAGTAGGTCGGCCATCATCATCACTTGCGAAAAGGGACGTCTCAAATCGTGAGATAGAGACTGAATTGTGCGGACAACCGCCTTTGAACTCTGAATCGTCGCTTCCATGTCTCTGCGTTTATTCAGTGATCGAGCACGAGCAATTGAACCTAGCGAAGCCAAGACTGAAAAAACGATCCAGAGCAAAATCGAGAGCCAGCTGAGCTGAAGAACGTTGATCTCAGCGGTCACCTCCATATCTGCGCTGGATCTCTGAGTCAGTCTTACTGCCACTCTCTTTGGGATTGAGAAGACTGGCTTTGACTCTCCATAGGACAGTTCAAGAGAGCGGTCTGGCGTTCTTGCACTGACACGCGCATCAAGAGTCTTGTAAAGTTGGAAGAGGTCTGAGCTGAGTGTTGCGCGATCATTTGCATAGAACGAACGTTTTAAAGCAGGACGCTGAGACTCCAGCTGTTTATCGGCCAAGCCCAGCACAGCAAGACCATTGAACGAGAGCACGGTCAATGCAAGGAGAAACTGCAGTAGTAGTTGAAGACGCACATGCTCAGACAAGATTCACTCCTAGCCGAATGGGTGTGGAACGGTCAGATTCTGTGCCTTCCAAGCTTTTGGGATTCGATATGAGTTGATGTGCTTGTCCTCTGCCGGTCCGACAAAGTAGTCTTGTAGGTTGGGGCATTTGGCTTGAACGCAGATTCCTGGGAGTTCTCCGTTGTTTCCAAACTCAGGAGGGCATTTGAGTTTCCTAAATTCGAATTGATTACTCTTCGAGTCGAAAGTCGGGCACGTTTTCCAAGAGACATCGGAAGGCTTTTCGAACAGGAACGCGAAGTGCTCTCGATTCTGTGGATTGAGCGCAAGTGAGTCGTGATCTCTTGGAGAAAACTTAGTTTTCTTGTAGAAGTCATTGATAGTCATGGTGTGGGGTGACTTCGCGTCAGCAAGATCGGCAGCCGAGCGTGCGACTTCCAAACATGCACTCTCAACAGATTGCCTTGTCCAACTCCATGACCCGCCAATCACAAACCCGAACGGAATACCGTTATTCCGATCGTATCCAGAAGCCGTTGCGAACACGCTCATCGGGGATTCAGAAGCAGACCAGAGAGAGATTTGGACTTGTCTTCCCAAAAAATGGGAAATTAGACTTCTCACACTTCCAGAAAGAAATTTCGCTTGCACGGTACGGTCCACCAAGAAGCCGCCAGTCAGCCAAACGGTCATGAAAGAGTCCCGTTCAAGCAGCTCTGACTTGGCTGCCCGGCTTGCAGCCAGCTCTGATGTATGAAATGCGACTCCGTTTGTTGTCTTCAGCCTATTGTGTTTTACAAAAGCCCGCTCCAGAACCTCAGCAGTTGCTTTCACGATCGCAGAGTTCTCGCAAGTGTCAGTTCCGCGTCCAACGAGGCGTTCTCCTCGAAAGCTTATCTCACACTGATAGTCATGCAACGTGAATTCAAGTTGCCGGGTCCAGTCATACCGGACAAAGCTGAGATCGAACTCTGATTTCTGTTTTAGGATCCACTTGACGAGCTCGATGCTGGAGTCAACAGCCACAATGGATTGAAGTGGCTCAGAATAGTGGACCAATTTCCGATACTATAGAGATATCGGTCAGAAAGGTCCAAAGATATGACAAAGAAATTAGCGAGATATAG
>JANQPW010000724.1 GCA_028285285.1 Silvanigrellales bacterium | reverse complement strand
ACGCTAGCCCTACGTGTCATCATGGCCTCCACGGCTCTCTGCAAGGGGATCTCGTTCGACCGGTTTGAGTTCAGCTCCCACAAAACTCAGAACCTGATTCACTTTGTCGAGGCGTAGCGATTCTTTGCCCTGTTCCAGCTCCCGCAAAAACCGCAGGCCTACACCAACGCGAGCGGCAAACTCCTCTTGGGTGTAGCCCAATTCTTTGCGAGCCTTGGCGACGAACTGAGACAACTCACTTTTCAAACACGCCTCCCCTCGTTGAATGAATCAAGGATGTCAGACCACCCACGTATAATACCCGATCAGGTATAAAAAGTCTGGAAGACAACATAATATACCCGAACGGGTATAAATAAACTAGAAAGGAAAGAACTACACCTGAACGGGTATAAAAAAAGCCTCAGACTCAGCGAGCTGGGCCTGTCTCCCCGAAGAAGAGCGACGAATGCGATCACGAAGGGCATCGCTCCACTGTCCCTTGAGGTCTTTGGGGAAATAAACGAGAATCGACTGAACTCCCTTGGTTTTCTCCGCTTTGCGCAGACTCCCAAACAACTCTTGAGTGAAGCAACGAAGTGAACCCAGAGGGGCTGGATCAATATAACCCAGAAGGGTTGTTCTCAGCTTCTGGTGCCGAGAAGCAAAATCAATCAGCACCGTCTTTTCAAGGCTTCTCCCCTCCGCCTCATCCCGAGGGGTGCCTTCCACCAACGAAAAGGTAGGGCTTCTTGGGGCATAGTGCGTCAGTTCTTGGCCGGGGCTCGCTCCAGCAGCCACAATTGAGCCGCTTGTCTTTTTGCGCCACACCGCTTTGGATCCCACCCTCTCCAAGCACTCCTCAATCTCTGCTGGGGTGATGCAGCCAGGTCGCAATACCTGAAGTGAGCCATCTCTAAAGATCCGCAACACGGTAGACTCGATGCCAACCTGACAAGCTCCACCGTCAAACACGGCGAGGTCTTCCCCCGCAAACTCCTCGGCAACATCTCTGGCCGTGGTGGGGCTGATGTGTCCAAACATATTGGCGCTTGGAGCGGCAAGACCTCTTCCAAACCTTTGAAGAACCTCTCGGAAAAACGCACTCGCTGGAGATCGCAAGGCTACCGTTGGGGAGCCAGCGCGAATCACCTCCGAAACACCTGCTCTCGCCTCCATCACAAAAGTCAGCGGGCCCGGCCAGAAGGTGCCGGCAAGACTCATGAAGCAAGCTTTTTGGTCCTTGTTCCAATCAAAAAAGTCACAGGCCCAACTTTTGTCAAAAACGTGAACGATGAGAGGGTCAGAGAGTGGACGTTTCTTCAAAAAGAAGATACTCTCAATAGCGTTCGAATTTTCGCAACTTCCGGCGAGCCCATAAACAGTTTCAGTTGGTAAGGCCACAGGTTTACCGTTTTTCAGACGTAACACAGCAGCGTCAATTGCCTCTTGAAAATGCTTTTCGCAAGAGAAAATTTGGATTTTCCCCATTTGCTCTCTTCTTTCTTAGTGTAAAAAAAATCCACTAATTATCTGAATTTAAATGAAAAAATGAATTCAAAGGTCGAGAAGCTCCTCTTTATCCACAGGTTATCCACATTGACAAACCGTGGCAACTTCATTCTGCTTTTCTGAAGCCAATTGTGGAAAAAATGTGAAGACGCTGCGGAAAGGCTGTGGAAAATTTCAACGCCCTTTTCCTCTCCGTTTGCGGGTGGGGATAAACCAGCTCCTTTCCACCACCTTTTCGCCTCTTTTCCACAGACTCTTCCCTGTGGAATCCACATGGGAAAACCAGTGGAAAAGTCTATTTATCTTTTTAATTTTAGAGCCTTAAATTATCCACACAGCTTCACCAACGACTTGTTCACAGCGCCTACTACTGCTTCTGCTGCTCTTTATTTAAAAATCTTCTTTTCTATAAAAGAAGAAGGCTTGGGGAATAACTTCGCCTTGCTTGTTTCGACCCCTCCTATGAGGTAATCAAAAGACAGAGTGTCCCACTCGGAAA
>JANQPW010000720.1 GCA_028285285.1 Silvanigrellales bacterium | reverse complement strand
ACCGCTAAGAAGCCAGCGGCGAAGAAGACGACAGCGCGAAAAACCACTGCTAAAAAGACAACCGCTAAGAAGCCTGCCGTAAAAAGGAAGACCACTGCGAAGAAGACGACAGCACGAAAAACCACCGCTAAAAAGACAGCTGCTAAAAAGACAGCTGCTAAAAAGACAGCTGCTAAAAAGACAGCTGCTAAGAAGCCAGCGGCAAGAAAAACAACGGCCCGGAAAACTGCCACAAAGAAAGCAGGTGTGAAACGCACCGCTGCTAAGAAGGCAACCGCAAAGAAAACCACAGCACGAAAAACCACTGCTAAAAAGGCTGTTGGTTCAAAAGCGAAGAAGCCTGCGGCGAAGAAGAGCACTCGGAAAACAGCACCCAAACGTGCCGTGAAAAAGGCAGGTCCTGCGAAGAAGCGCGGTCGTCCAAGCAAGCTTGACAAGTTGCGCCAGTTGGTGCGACGCGGTCGTCCCAAAAAGGCTGTCGCCTCAGGAATTGCCACTCCTGCAACGGGAGTGTCTCAACCGGAGGTCAATGTGGGAGACAATTCTTCCGGCGTGTGACTTCACAGCCACTGAAGCTCCTTTTCTTTCGGGGAGCTTCCGCACCCCTCTCTCCGCGGGAGTTTCTCGAGATCCGCGCACAAACTTGCCACGATTTCAGAGCCGTTGTACAAACCTGCCTTTCTCTATAGTGCCAAAAACTCAGGAGTTTGGAATGCACCCCAAAGAGAGTGAGGATGCCACCGTGGAGCTTTGTCGCGAGAGTCTTCTGAGTTGGTACGGTCAGGTGAAACGTGACTTTCCCTGGCGCAGCAATCCCGATCCCTATCATGTGTGGGTGTGCGAGGTGATGAGTCAACAGACGACTTTGAAAGTGGTCTTGCCTTACTTTGAGCGGTTTGTTGAAGCCCTGCCCAACTGCCGTTCTTTGGCTGAGGCTCCAGAGTCGCAGTTGCGTTCTTTGTGGCAGGGGCTGGGCTACTACAGTCGGGTGCGAAACCTACAACGCGGGGCGCTCCATATTCTGTCCAACTATGGTGAAGAGTTCCCAAACGCCTACGAGTCGTGGCTTGCTGTGCCCAGTTGCGGCCCCTACACAGCGGCGGTGATTGCGAGTGTGTGCTTTGGCGAGGCGGTTCCCTGTGTGGATGGTAATGTGGTGCGGGTGGTGAGCCGCCATGCGAAGAGGGGGGCTGAAGTGTGGGCTCCATCTTTTCGAAACGAGCTGATGCGAGAGTTGGGCGAAATCATTTGCAGAAAAAACCCGGGAGACTTCAACCAGGCACTGATGGAGCTTGGCGCAACCGTTTGTAAACCTCGCCGGCCGCTTTGTGAAGCGTGCCCTGTGCAGACGAGTTGCCAGAGCCATGCTGACGGCTGTGTCCACCTTTATCCTCCACCCAAACCGCAGAAGTCGTTTCGCGATGTAGAGCTCGTGGGTCTTGTCGCTCAGGAGGGCGGACAGCGGGTGCACCTGGTGCATCGGAGAAGAGGTTTCCTTTCTGAAACCTGCGGATTTCCCTTGTTGACGAATAGGGAAGAGCTGTGTCGACGGGTAAGACACCTGGGGTTGGAGGGTGCTCTTGATTTTGGATCACGGCTCGTGAAGCACACAATCACTCGTAACAGAATCAGACTCACCGTTGCTGAGCTTCGGTGCAGCTCTTCCCAGCTGAGTCGGTTGATTTCAAGTTGCAGTCAAGACTCAACTCACATTGAAGTTCAGTCTGTAGGGACCTCTCAAGTGAGAGACAACTTGTCATCTTCGCTAGATTGTAAAATTTGGGAGCAGGTTTTTCCCTCTCGTTTCCGTCGTTGCTCTTCTGAATCAGAACTTTGGTGATTTTGGAACTCTCCCGGGTTGCCGAGTAGGTGTTTTTTGCACCGATGATCTTTTCCTTACGCTGCATGAACCTTCTGTTGCGGGAGATTCGTGGCCAATGGGTAGTAATCTTGACGCCCCTTGCCGGAATGTCGATCCAACTTCTGTAAATCATTGAGTAGAATAAATGGGGAACCCGTCTGCTCAAGGGTGGACAGCTGGGAAACAGTGAATGCGCAGCCAGACGCGAGTTGGAGTGCAGCAATGCTAAAGAAACTGAAGCCATTGCCTTCGTACATCAATGGCGAGTTTCGTGAAGTGAGTCGTCCTGAAAAAGAATTCCTTGCAATTCGGCCAAGCAATCCGTCAGAGTTGGTGGCTGTCACAGGCTGGAAAAAGGAATGGGTTTCTCCTATTTCTGAAGGTTTGTCCTCAGCCTTCGAGCTCCACCGAATGAAAAGCTTTGAGGAGCGCCTTTCGTTGGTTCGGGGTGTGATTTCCGAGATTCGAAATCAAGAGGAGGAAATTCGCGGTCTTATGATGCAAGAGCTCTCGCGCTCTCATCAAGCCGTTATGGAAGAGTGGGCGCTTTGTGAGACCCTGTTTTCAATTCTCCCACAGTTTTGTGAGGAGACCCTCCGTGAAAATGTTTCTCCAGCGGGTTGGACCTGGCACTACGCGCCCGTGGGCAATATTTTTGTTTCAAGCAATGTGGCTCTGCCCATGTATTCGATCTTGTCAGCAGCATTGCCTGCCCTCATAGCAGGCAATGCTGTGTGTGTGCGCCCCTCGATTCACTGCCCCCTTTCGGGCATGAAGCTTGCACAGATTTTTCACAAACTTCAGGTACCTCCCGGGTTGTTTCAACTGGTGTTTGGTGACCTCGATGTCTACCGCCAACTCATTGCGACACATGAGTTTGACACGGTGTTGTACACAGGCGGGGAGGAGTCTTTGGAGCAAATCAGGAGGGATCTCAGTAAGCACGGGCAAACGCGGATGGTTTTGTGTAGTGGCGGAAAAAATGCCGCGATAGTTTGTGCAGGCACAGATGTGAAGTTGGCCGTTGAAAAGGTCTTGCATGGGATGACAGTGGACACTGGCCAGCGTCTTGAGGCAACAACTCTTGTGTTTGTGGAAAAAGAAATTCTTTCTCCCTTTGTTGAGACATTTGTGCAAGCGGCAAAAGATGTGCCGACCGGTGTCCGTAAAGACCTCAACACTTCTGGCCAGCACATCATGGGCCCACTGTGCAGCGAAAACGCATGGGAACGTTTCCTTCGATTCCAGGCTATTGCGGCAAGAGAGTCCGTTGAGACGCTGCGGTGGGGAAAGCCAATCGACAATGCAAAAAACGGTTACTATGTTTCTCCAGGGGTTCACTTGCTTGACCCCGCGAGGCTCACATCGAGTGTTTACGCGAGCAATGCATTTTTCGGACCCGATGTGGCTTTGATTCCTGTGGAAAACTACCATGAGGCCATTGGATATTTAGACAAGCTTAAGGCAGCCCGCTGTTTGGCCGTCTTCTCCCCAGAAAAAAGAGTTGTTGAAGAGATTCGACGAGAGTCGGAGGTTCCCAATGTGCTTTGGAACTGTCCGACAACTGTGGTGGATCCTCATCTACCGGCCTTTGGTCGGGGGCGAGCTGGCAACGCAAACACAACGGGGGTGAGATTTTTGTTTTCAACCGTTTTTCCCAAGACTTTGAGTTTGCGCCAAGACCTAGC
>JANQPW010000700.1 GCA_028285285.1 Silvanigrellales bacterium | reverse complement strand
CAGACATCGCTTCTTGAAGAACGCCGCTCCAAAGAAACTGCCGCAACGAAAGCCATGTTCAAGGTGGGCATTGCGAAGCTGGAAAGGTGTCGCCAATTTCAAGCTTCTGATTTGCGTCTCGCCCAAGAATCTCCGTTTCAAGACCACCAATAGACTCCACAGCAAAGAAACTCAGCACTGGATTGACCACTCCGCAGTTCTCATCACTGCCAACGAGAAAACAATTGACCGAAACATAGGCATTGTCAGGGCTGAGGTTCAGCTCGCAGACTCGAACCTCGCTCTTCTCTCCCTTCACGCTCGTTGGGCTGCCCGGCGGTGTGTCGGGTCCTTCATTCCACAGAGCCACCCCACAGGAATTGGATTCAAAATCTCCCCGAAGGCACACCCTCCGTCTCGATCCATCTGAACCAACCTCAGTGAACAAGAGAGCCTTGTTCTTCCACCGCTTGGCCACGACCTTCCACGGAACGATCGAGTCGGCATCGAGTCCGGTCTTCACTGTGGTCGGAGTGAGCCTGTCGGAAGACACTTCTGCCGAGCCCCTCCCCTTTTCAGTGGAACGTTCTGAGCCCTTTTCACCTGGGCGCAAGGCTGTGTGTTCCAAAGCTCGCTCGGCGTGATGGCATCCCAAAACCAGCACAAAGCACGCTGCCCAAAGGCCATGTGGCATTCTTTTCATCATTGAGGCTTTATCGGCAATTGCACCGTCCACTCAAGTTCCAAAATGGAGACGACTTTGCCCTTATAACTTGAAATTCATATACTAACTGTCTGTTTTTTCAAAGCTCTCAAATCAAATTGTTAATGAAACGAACCACAACCCGACAACTCAGGAGGAGAGGGGTTTGTGGCCCTCTGGTTGACCCGGGCATCTCGCAAAGGTGGCTTTGCAACAGGGGAAAAACTGTGACAATGAAAAAGCAAAGAATAATTGTGCCCACTGCAAAATCAATACTGATCTTGTTCGGATCTCTTTTTGTTGCCGGTTGCTCTTTGTTTGAAGACGACAAAAAAGACGAGTCAAGTGGTGGCTCCGGTTCTCCTTCTGAAACAGTCGCCACGACACCACCGGCTCCTCCGGCGGGAGGGGCGCCCAGTGCACCACCTGCCGCCCGATCTCCCTCAACTCCACCAGCCAGTGCTCCGCCAACTTTTGCATTGTCGCAACGACTCACACCGGAACAGATCTCCAATCAACTCAACTCTGCAACGGGCTACCGGTTCGGATTTGAGCTTGAAGAGCACAATCTTTTCTTCGATCTGATCCTCACTCTTTTCAACACACCCCTTGGAGGAGTGGACTTCACCACGTCATCATTTCGCGACCCCCTCACCAAAGTGCAGACGGTTCTCACGGTAAGAACTATCGCCTGGACTTTCGCCAAAATGGTGATGTACAACGAAACGTCTAAAGCAACGGCAGACAGGCTCCTCTTCACACACACCGAACCTCTAGAGGAGATTCCACTTGAAGGGTATGGCATAGAGAAGTGGAACGCTCAAATTGACGATATTTACTGGCGCTTCTTTTCAAGGCCCATCACCGACGCAGAACGGACCGCCATTTCAAACAGTTTCATGGCCATTCGCGACTCTTACTCACAACTTCCTGGATGGCAACAGAACTTTATGGCCTGGGCAGGAATCCTCTATTCGCTCTTCTCCACAACTGAATTTTGGAGCATCTGATGAAACTCAAGCGCAAATCCACGATCACACAGGCTCAGATCGAAGAGGAACTGGACGCGCGATCAAAGAGAAAGCGCGAACTGCTCAAGGCCTGCCTCCAAGGAGGGGCTCTTCTGCCCCTGGGTTTGCTCGCACCACGCCTCGGGAACCAGTGGTCTCACAAAGCACCCGCACAGTTTTCAGCGGCACAGCCCCACCGTTTTTTGCAGATTCTGCTCGCTGGTGGCTGGGACTCAGCTCTGGCAACAGATCCGGTTCGAGGCGACAAGAGCGCTGACGGCACAAACTATGACACCGCTTATTCCAGCGTGAACCAATTCACTGTCTCGGGAAAAAGCAACCTTCATGTTGGTGCTGGTTTAGAAAACGCTCTGCCGGCATTCGCTGCCGTGCCCACCTGTTTTGTGAACGGGCTCTTTGTTGAGGTGACAGCACACGAGCTTGCCGTCAACTACATGCTGAGTGGTCGCCTGTCTCTTTCAAGATCTCGTGAGTTTCCGTCACTTTTGGCGTTGATGGGAACCGGTGCGGGAGTGTTTCCTCCGCATGTGACCTTGGGAACTGCAGTGCCGCTGGGAACCACGCGTGAAGTCAACCCACCTCTTCACGCTTCCGACATCAATTCCTTCTCTTCAATGCTGGCGGGGCCCCGATCGAGTGACAGCGCAGATGATCCCATTCTCAACAACGAGGCCGTGGCCATCACAGACTCTCTCATCAACACCTTGAATGGGCTCAAACGCAGCGCAGAACAGGTCCAGAGCGCAACCAACCTCAGAATCTGGTCTCAGGCGGAGTCCCGTATTCAAGAGATTTACGAGCCCCGCTACGAGTCTCAGATTGGATTGCCCGACAATTCCCAGATTCGCACCGACTACGGACTTGAGGCGACAGGCGGCGAAGGTTCTCTCGAAGCCCTCACTGCAGGTGCCTTTCAGGTTCTCAAGTCGGGGCTTTGCCCATACGTGACAGTACATGCTGGAGGATTTGACACACACCGCAACCATCTGAGCCAGCATGTTCCGCGAATGGCAAGTTTTTCAACCGCGCTCAGCCGCTTGATCGTCGACCTGCAAAACACTCCAGACCCAGCGGTTTCAAGCCTCAGCTTGGCCGACACCACAACTGTTGTGGTGACCTCGGAGTTTGTGCGCACACCGATCTTCAACGCAGCGGCAGGCACTGATCACTGGCAGTCGGGCAGCGCCATCATCATGGGGAAGGGGGTCAGAGACAACACCCTTGTTGGCAGAACGAACACCGATGCCCGGCCCATGGGGTGGGTCTCCGGACAACCCGTTACTTTTAATGACTCCACTCGCATCACTCCTGAAAACCTTGGCGCTGGATTGTTGCGACATCTGGGATTCAACAATGAGGCTGACTCTTTAGAGGCCACGCCTCTTCTTGAAATCTTTTCTTCTTGAGGGAGCGATCATGACACGTCTGCTGATCACCACACTCTGCCTGCTGCTCTCGCTTCTGGCTCCGGCTGCTGCCAGCGACACTGCTGATGAGTTTCGGTATATGTCTTTCGTGCTGCGTGACACCCCTCCCTCAGGTCAAGAGGCGCGTGATTTTGCGGCAGGAAAGGGCCTCGACGCTTTTGTTTCAGAGTGGCTCAACCAAAATGCACACAAACAGCGGGTGTTTCGCTATTTTAACGATATGTTTGGTGTGACTTCTGATATCTTCGTTGCAAACGAAGAGTTCATGCTGATCAAAAATGACGAGGGCATCTACCGCATGGATGCCGTTGGTCATTCAGATTGCACCGTTGCGTCTGGTTCTGTTGAAGTGAGCGCAAGCAACGTCTGGTGGCTAGACAACGACGCGCCACCCATTCGCATGTGTGCAGACACACAAAATTCCTTCATATCCACTGGAACGTGGGGGCAGGCCGACTGGAGAAACTGTCTTGAGCTCAATGCCACTGAAGGCTTGTTTCATCCAGACTGTGGGTGTGGCCCCAATCAAATCCTTTGCTGGCCCAGAGAGCTCAGATTGGATCTCCACCGCTCCATTCAACAAGAGTTTCCCAACCGCGCGGTTCACGTTTATGAAAACGATTTGAGCTGGAGCGATCTTCTTGCAGGAGATCAATTCTATGGTTCTCGACTGCTCTATCATGTGTATCTTTATCAAACTCGCATTGCTCCCGCTGTGGCAATTGGGCAGCCCGATCCAACCACCGCAGA
>JANQPW010000669.1 GCA_028285285.1 Silvanigrellales bacterium | reverse complement strand
GACGAAGTGAAGGGTCGCTTTCAACTCTCCCTCTCCCAGGATGCTGAGCTCGACGGCGTGATCGATCAGCTGTGGGTCACCATAGAAGGAAATGAAATCAAGCACTTTGAGGTGCGCCGACGCCGACATTCGCGCTGTCGGAAGAGTGCTCGATGAGCTTCAAAAAAAGCTTGACCGCCAAAGTAACATTCTTTATGTTTCCTTAACTGGCTGCTCAGCCAGTTTGATTTTGACGTGTCGCCAAAGAACCCATTGCCAAAGGAGCTTTCTAAATGATCTCTGGGAATTCTTGGGCACCGCACCACTCACAAAGCCAACTGAGCGCACTTCTCGTTGCCATGGCCACCTCTGCCGCTGTGGTCACCACCAGCACTTCTTGTGGTCACCTTCCGAAGAGCTCCGTTAAAATCGTGAACGGAACAGATGCACCGCGAAGCATCCACCCCTGGACCTACAAAATCAGTTTTGAAAACGATCCGAGGAACCTGTGCACGGGAACCTTTGTTTCTCACAATGTGATGCTCACCGCTGCTCACTGCGTCTCCGAAAACGATCAAGTCTCTCTCAGTGAGTTGGGCAACGTCCGCAGCCTCTCTTCTCACCCCTACCCACCGGGCATCATTGGAACCAACTGGATCGAAAGCCCCAACGATGTGGGCATCATCATTTTTCCCGACAACACCTCGCAACACTTCGCAAGCATCACAGCTGCCGCGCCCTCAGTTGGTGACCCCATCGAAATTCTTGGCTATGGCTCGTGCGAAGATTTCTTGGGTGATCGAGATGGTTTCCGCAGGTGTGTGGGCTGGAACCAAATCAGCAGAATCGACCCCGACACACGGATTGTGACGCGCAGTGACGGAGGGCAGACTCTGAGCAAGGGCGACTCGGGGGGTCCTCTTTTCAACCAAAGAAATGAAATTGCTGGAGTTGCCAACGCAACCGTGCTTGACGATCAGGGCAAGCGAAAGTTCCTTCACACCAACCTCATGAACCGAGAAAACAGAGACTGGTTGGAACAGATCGCCCGGTCTAACGGTGTGGAGATCTGTGGCATCACCCGGGGCTGTGAAAGCACTGATCCCAACCCCGGAGTGGAAGAAGACGGAAAAAAAGCACAGCGGATCTCAGAAGAATTCACAGAGATCCTCAGCAAAAGGTCTCCCAATTGCTCTTTTGAGGTTTCCCGAACCGCACTGGTGGGCGGAGATGAGTCTCGCTACCGGATTTTCATTGACTATGTTTTGGGCCAAAAACCAAAAGAGCTCATCATCAACTTCTCAACACTTGTTTACGACTCCGGATCGGATCTCTATAAACAGCTGGTGGAGAGATCCTTGCTCGAGTCTTCGTTTTCTGAATGTGATTTTGAGACCTGAGGGGAACGCTACAATTCCACAAGATATGTCCTGTCAAAACCCCGCCTGCACCCGCACCGCGCCACCTTCAAATCTATTGCGAGTGCCCTTTTCATCCAGGTCGAACGACGCTAGAAACGACACTTCAGAACCCTCGCTGGAGACAAACTCCTTGATCCAGCGCAGGTTCAGTCTGTGGTTGTCTGCCGTGGTGTAGCGCTGGGGATCAGCAAATTCCCAGGCTCGGTTCTTCACAAGGGAAAAACTGGACTCCGCGCCCAACACAACGCTGTGTTCCGAAGAGAGAATTCTGGGCCAGATGAAGTCAACATAGGGTGTGGTTTCTTCTGACCGGAAGGAGGCCGTGCCCTTTTCGTAGTGGCGTTGCACAGCGTAGAGCCCGAGCCTTTGCTCAAAGGGTTCCAGCCGAATGGAGATCTCTGCCTGAGACTCACACTTCGAAAATGTGGTTTCAGCTTCTGAAGTAGACTGCGAAAGCACGGAGCACTGAAAGCGCACCCCGATGTCTTTAGCCCAAGAGAAGGGTTCCGACCAGAACCCATAGCCCAACACCGTGCTGCGGTGAAAGGCAAACACTCCACCTTCCTCGCTCGTGAGCAGGCGAGCCGGAGTTTCCCTGCGTGCCACCACACCCCAGCAAGAAGCACCACGCTCGCGGTGCAAACCCAGAAACGCTGTGTAGGGATTCCCTCCCGCAAAACGGGAGCCGTCTTCGGCGTGCTTGTTCCGGGGGTAGTCCACGGCAAAACCGCCAACCCGCACGCCCAGCCCCCAGGGCAACAACACCACATCCGCGGTGGCACCCAGGTCGATGGCCTCTTTGGAGAGGCTAGGACTCGCCAAGAAAGACGCAAAGAAGCCTTCAAAGAGCCCCAGGCGCAGCTCTGGCAGGACCGCCGTGTTCTCCGATTCAAAATCTCGCTGGTCGAGTGTGGTCAGACGCAGCGTTGTTGAGTCGCTCAGTGGCAGATCCATTTGTGTGCGGCCGTAGTTCGCCAAATGAAAAGTGGAGAGACTCCCTGCGCTGTGTTGGAAAAGGCCACGCGCTCCCGAAGGCTCCCCCAAACGTCTCCAGGAGCACTCCCAGGAAATGGGCAGCGAGTATGTCAACACATCAGAACTGTATTCTGGCGTGAGCCGTTCGGGGTCAGGTGCGCGCCGAAAATCAACCAACGAAGGGGTGATGGCCTCGGGCACAACATCAAAGGCCTGAGCAGAATAGCCCAGTGAAACCGCCCCAAGAAGCACGCCCCTGAAGCATGAAAGCTGCCAAACACCAGTGATGATCAAGCCCCCTCTCACAGCACGAGTCGCCTTCAAGTGTCTGAAAGCGGTGGCCTAAGGTCAAGAAGTCACCCCCAAAATGCCGGCACCGCAGAACAAGCCTTCCCTTCACAAGGTGCCAAAACAGTAAAACCGCAGCCAATAGGGCCGCGGTCACAAATTCAGTGTCGTGTCATTCTCAATTCAGGGCCAGCTGGCCGCTCCAGGGAAAGAGCCCTCAGAGCCTACTGAATGGTCACAGAAGATCCCTGCGAGTATTCAAATCTCCCAGCAGCAGTGTTCAAACCGCCCACGCGCACGTAGTAGGTTCCTGCCCCCAAGCCATCGATCACGGCCTGAGTTCCGGTGGTGGAAACAGCGGCCGCAATGTTCTGGAAGCTGGGGTCAGTGGAGAACTCAACGCGGTAGTAGGCCGCAGCTCCAGCAGAACTCCAACTCAGCGTTTCGCCGGCGGTGAGGTTAGCCGGTGCAGAAAAGCTCACTCCCAAAGCCGGGGGTGGGTTAACCTGAATCTCATTCACAGTCTGAGAACCTTGCTCACGCCAATAAACCACGCCAGGGGGCGGGTTCGGAATGCGGAAATTGCCGTCGGTTGCTGGACCATACACATAAGTGTTTGCAAAGTCGGCACGGCGAGACACTTCAATCATTGCACCTGGGTTCACGCTCAGAGTAGGCCCACCCAGCTCTTCATTGTAGTCCCACGTGGTCACATTGCCGGTCACAGCACCACCGATGCCGGCGGCACCGGCATCGAGAGAAGTGTCGGCAAGAGATTCTTCAACCTGTGGCAAAGCAGGCTCGTCTAGCAATGCGGCCTCTTCTTCTGCCGAAAGCAACGCATCGTCGCCGCCCAAATCGCCAAAGGCGTCGTCAACAGGTGCAGCATCGCCGCCTATGGCATCTTCAGCGGGTGCAGCAAAGTCGTCTACGGGAAGAGCTTGATCTGCGCCACCAACCTGAAAGCCTTCGTCGCCACTGTCTCCGAGAAAAAGAAAGTAAACCGCGCCCAGAACCACAAGCACCGCAGCAACACCAGCCGCAATCACGATGGTTCTCTTGCGCTTCTCATCATCTCCAAAGCCACCTTCTTTGAAGATCTGGCTCACGGAGGAGTTTCCACCAAAGCCACTGGCACCAAACTCGCTGTTGGGGGCACCGCCACCAAACTTCGAGTTGCCAGCCGCACCAAATGTTGAGTTGCCCTGACCGTTGAATCCAGAGGCACCGTCACCACCGAAGGTGGAGTTTCCAAACCCAGACTGATTGAACTGGGAGTTGTCACCTCCCCCGGCAAAACTGTCTGGCTTCTGTTCGTTGTTGTTCATCTTTGACCTCTCTTCCCTTATACCTTTGAGCGACACCTGGACCCGCAAAACCGAAGCTTTGCCGACCACACTTCCTCGCATTATTCGGATTTCAAGAATGTTTCTTAAGGTCAGAAACGGGTTTGGCGTAGGAATGTTGACGCTGTGTCAAGCTTTTCACCCAGCACTTCTTGCAGCTCTTTTGCGGAGCGAAGCCGAAAGCCATGTTTTTCAAGCTTGTGTTCGATTGCGTCGTAGTTGGCGAGAATCTGCTTCAGCGCTCCATGGAAGCCGAGCTCCGTGAGTTCTGTGCGAATACGGTACCGCATGGGGCTGCCGGCCATTGCCTCCATGACCTCATTCGAGGGCTGAAAGAGCAGGAAGTCCACATCAGGGTGAAGGTCCATAGCGTGCGTCCACATGGAACTGGCCCGAGTCTGAACCAGGCTCTTGATGGCCTGTATGGCAGAGAAATAACCACCCCGATTCTGAACGGCGCCAGGAGAATTGCTTGTGTAAGCCACCATGGGGTCAATCAAAATCACCAGCCCCGCACCCTTGGCTATGGCCGTCATAAAGTCGGAGGAACTGGTGAGCTGCCCATCGGCAAACCAGTGCCCTTTGATGCGCTCAGGCAAGAAAAAAGGAGGCAAAGCGCAACTCGCACGAATGGCCTGGCTAATCCGAATATCCCTCCAAGGCTCCTCACCAAAAACCACATGCTCTCCGGTGTCTTGATCGGTGCCACTGATAAACAGCTGTTTCTTCAAAGCTAAAAAGCTGTCTTTGATCTGAAGTCGTTTCAACTGGTTTTCAAAAAAGGTTTTCATGCGCTCACCACGAAAAAAACCAATGGGCACGAGCCGCTGCAACAAGCTCACAATTTCGGCAATGTCATTTTTCGGAAGCGCTCTGAGAAAAGACCAAAAGCGCTTCGCCACTTCTCCCGTGGCAAAATCGAAAATCACCCGTGGAGTGAGAGCTTCGAGTCGTCCAGGCCTGCGGTAGACCTGCGACACCAGTTCACTCACATCAACGTCCATAGCCAGGCAGCTTGCCAAAATGGACCCCGAAGAAACCCCACAATAAATGTCAAAGTCAGACATTTTGCGATTTTCAAGCGCGACTTCCAATGCCCGAGCCACTCCAATAGCGTAAACGTAACCTTCAACCCCACCCCCGCTAATGCACACACTTGTGGCTCTGGGCCCTTTCCACATTTTGTGGAGCTCATGAGAAGCAAAGGCAAAGATCTTGACGGCTGATCGGGGGCCAACCAAGACCCCGCGTATTCCCACTGCACCCAGCTGAAAACTGCGCCGTTCGGTTTCGTCGCCTTCTTCGATGATCACCATCAGGCGCCGCATGGGAAAGTGAAACCCCCGAGGAAACTGAGATTTCGTGGCCTCGCGAAAAGACTCGAAGTTGTGTGTGTTGGCTCTCTCGTCAAGCAGCACAAGCTCGGGGTCAATGCCCGGCAAAACCCGAAGTGCTGTGTTCAGATCATCAAAGAAGTAAACCTGCGCGCCAAAGAGAGCGGCTTGATCCACCCCAAAGCGCGACAGTCTCCCCACCAAGCGGCGCCCAATGGAATAAACCCGCTGACAAGGAAGGTCAGGCCTTTCCAGAACGTCGGCTCCCACACGCTCAAACTGCTGGCACAGAGTGTCGAGCCTCTCCCGGTCTGCTAAATAGACAATGCGAAAGTGACCGGAACTCTCCACTTCTTCATTGAAGGGCGGGTTGTCGCTTTGCGGAGAGGGTTGTGGCGGAGACTTCTGAGACATAGATGGGGCCCTTTTGGGAAAAAGACGACACAACCCATTCAGGATATTCTCGAAAGAGCCCGATCGCAAAGCCCCCACCGCCACTGCCTGTGAGTTTGGCACCGAGCGCTCCCAATTCTCGCAACTCACGCACGATGGAATCCAAGTGTGGCGTCGACAAACCCAAATCTGTCAAATGTTCGTGAGCTTCATTCATGCCCTGACCAACCGCCTGGAGCAGACCGTCTTGAAGGTCAAAACGAGCCGCATGAGCCAACTCTCCCAGTCTATTGATTTTTTCA
>JANQPW010000661.1 GCA_028285285.1 Silvanigrellales bacterium | reverse complement strand
GTGGTCGCGCCCACAGCAAGCCCAAAGCAGGAGCCGCCCCAGCTCAGATGACGAGAACCATGGAGAGCTAAAATCCAACGAACGGGTCGCACAAAGGGCTTCCCGACCGATTCCGGGAGCCATTTCATTTTCAATGGAAAAGAAATGGAGAGCAGGAAGTCTTCAAAGGCCTCAAGCACAAGCTCTGGAAGGGCCTTGGCTTCGACCACTCGCGTGGCGTGCAGGAAGCGACCGTCTTCTCGCTCTCGCAACTCAACTCGCTCGGGGTCCAACCCATTCTTGCGACAAAACCCTTCCCCCGCCTTGGTCAGCTTGCCATCGGCAAGAGCAATGCGTTCGGCAGGCCCCCAAACCTCTGACTCCAGCCGTGGAGTTTGCGCGGGCAATCCCTTCCAACTCAACACCAATCGCCGCTGAGTCACAAAAAGCTCTGGGTTTCCGGAGCTCTCGAGTTTCGATTTGAAGCTCCCGTTTGCCCCGTAGTCCAAAAGAAGGCTCTTCTTGAGATCGGCAAGCTTCTGAGCCCCGGCCATGACCTTCTGCTGAAAAGCCGGCGGAAGCTCTTCAACCCCGTATTCAATAAGAAGGGGAGCCGTGGCAAACTCACAGGCCGGATCTCCTTCCGAACGGATCACAGGACCTTCCCCAGAAGAGACTGCGACCGAAGCCGCCGAGCCGTCCATATTCAACCGAGCATCGGTTGGCATGCGCTCCATCATGGGAAATCCCAATTTTTCTCGTTCACTGCGGTAAAGCTCAGCGCACAAACGAGCTGTTTCCCGCACGCGCCCGATATACCGCTGCCGCTCGCCCACCGACAGCGCACCGCGTGCGTCGAGCATGTTGAACGCATGGGAAGCTTGCAACACACAGTCGTAGGCGGGCAGAACCAAGCGCTGTTCGCACAGCCGAGCGACCTCGCTCTCACACTGTGAAAACACGCGGAGGAGCTCGGGCACATCGGCCTGTTCAAAGTTCAAATGAGAAAACTCAAACTCTGCCTGACGGAACACATCACCATAGGTGAAAGTGTCATTGTAAGGCATTTCAAGACCATTCTTCAGGCCCTTTGCATACATAAAGAGGCGTTCGAGACCATAGGTGATCTCCCCGCACACCACGTCCACATCCATGCCGCCCAGCTGCTGAAAATAGGTGAACTGGGTGATTTCTTGGCCGTTGGCCCGCACCTCCCAGCCCAGGCCCCAAGCCCCCAAGGTGGGGCCTTTCCAGTCATCTTCTAACAAGCCGATATCATGCTCTTTGAGACGAATGCCCACCGACTCGAGCGACTTGAGATACACATCTACGATATCTGCGGGAGCGGGCTTCAAAAGAACCTGCAGCTGGTAGTAGTGCTGGAAGCGGTAGGGACTTTCGCCATAACGGCCGTCAACCGGCCTGCGGCACGGCTGCACGTAAACGCTTCTCCAAGGCTCCGGCCCGACGCCTTTGAGAAAAGTGTGAGGGTGGAAGGTGCCCGCACCCATGGCTGCATCGTAGGGCTGAGACCAAACGCAACCGCGCTCCACCCAATAGTTGATCAGGCTTAAAATCAAATCCTGAAAATTTGCTACCGAAGCCACAGAACCCACTCCTCTCACCAGTGCCAAATGCCCCCTGAGACCGGCGGGAGCTGCACTGCAAAATTCTCAAAAACCGCCGATACCCCTCCCATGAAGACGTTCACAGGATTTTTGGCAAGAGCCGCAATTCTGATCTGCTGCCTGGGTTGGGGTGCACCCCACCAGCCTGCACAAGCACATGGCTTCACCACCGAAGTGT
>JANQPW010000646.1 GCA_028285285.1 Silvanigrellales bacterium | reverse complement strand
TCCCAGCACGAAGACACCCTTGCGTTTGAACATCCAGGCCACGCTGCCCATTTCGCCCATGTTGCCGCCGCCTTTTGTGAACACGCGTCTGATGTCGGGTGCTGTGCGGTTGCGATTGTCAGTGAGGCACTCCACGAGAACGGCCGTTCCTCCCGGGCCATAGCCTTCGTAGGTCACTTCTTCGTAAGACTCCGCCTCAAGCTCTCCTGCTCCTTTTTTGATGGCTCGCTCAATGTTTTCTTTAGGGAGGTTGTTTTGCCGTGCTTTTTCAACCGCCATACGCAAGGAGGCGTTCATTTCAGGGTCAGAACCACCTCTTGCAGCCACCATGATTTCTCGAGCAAGCTTTGTGTACAGCTTTCCCCGGGCGGCAGCGCTTGCTGCCATTCTGCCTGCAACGGTAGCATGACGTCCCATAGACCAGGTCCTCCCTTCACTTCGACGTGGGCAACACAATAGCGACTGGGGAAGAGACTCACAAGTCTGACACGCGCAACGTGTCCATTTTTGTAAAACCTTGTTAGTGTGCACGTTTTAACACGGCTTTGACACTGAATGCGGAGGACATTTGTATGCCCCTACTCTCTTCAAATCGCACCGAGAGCCCCGATGGCTCATCTGCAGCGACGGGAACGTCCCATGGCCGAAGTGTTGTGGTCGTCGACGCCGTGCGCACCCCTTTTGTGAAATCTTTTGGCGCCTACGACAATGAAACTACCCTTTCCCTCAGTCTTCATGCTGCACGCGGGTTGATCAATCGGGTGCCCGTTGACCCCAAGGAAATCAGCGAAGTTGTTTGGGGAGTAGTGGTTCCACAAACAAAAAATCCCAACATTGCGCGAGATGTTGTTCTCTATTCCGGTCTGCCAAAGTCAACGCCTGGTTTCACGCTCAACAAGGCCTGTGCGTCGTCGATTCAAACGATTTTATCAGCTTCTGATGGAATCGCTTTGGGTCGGCAAGAGCTTGTGCTTGCGGGTGGAGTTGAGGTGTTGTCTGATGTGCCCATCACATATTCTGACAAGGCCAGAAAGTTTTTGACCAAGTTCAGTCGGGCGAAATCACTGACACAACGCCTTGCCCTTTTGAAGAATGTGAGTCCGGCTGACTTCCTTCCTAAGCCTCCCGCTCTTGCCGAGCCCTACACGGGTCTCACCATGGGAGAGCATGGGGAGATCATGGCTGTGAAAAACAACATCAGCCGTGAACGCCAAGACGAGTATGCGATGATGACTCAGGTCAGAGCTCATAAAGCCATTGAAGAAGGCTATCTCAAAGAAGAGATCATTCCTGTTTGGGCTGGGAAGAAGTCGGAAAATGTGGTCGATCGAGACAACATCGTTCGCGGCGACACCACAATGGAGGGGCTGGCCAAGTTGAGGCCTGCCTTTGACAAAAAATACGGAACCCTGACTCCAGGGAACTCTTCCGCACTCACAGATGGTGCCTCAGCCGTGCTTCTGGCAAGCGAAGATTATGCGCGGGAAAAAGGTTTGCCCATGCTCGGACGCATTGTCGATGCCCACACGATTGCCACTGATCCCAACGATCAACTGCTCATTGGCCCGGCCTATGCCATTCCGCAGTTGTTGGAGCGCAACGGGCTTTCTATGGCAGATGTTGATGTTTTTGAGCTCCACGAGGCCTTTGCAGCACAGGTTCTGAGTTGCCTCGATGCCATGGCCGACGAAGACTTCTGCTTGAACAAAGCTGGGTTGAAGAAGGTCTTTGGGCAGATTCCCCTCGACAAACTCAATCTTGATGGAAGTTCCTTGGCTTATGGGCACCCCTTTGGGGCAACGGGTGGGCGTCTCGTGAGCCGAGCTCTGCGCATTCTCGCGCGAACCGGCAAGAAGCGCGCTGTTTTGGCAGCATGCACTGCTGGCGGAATGGGTCAGGCCATGTTGGTGGAAACCATCTGATCAAACTCACACTGAAGAAACAAGGAGAACTCTTCCATGAGTCAACCGAAAAAACTTGAATCAGCTTGTGGTGCTCTCACCGTCGATTGGAGCGAAGACACCATTGCCACAATAACTTTTGATGTGAAAGACAAGTCCATCAACGCCTTTTCCAAACCCATACTGGAAGGGTTGGAGACGCTTTTAGATCAAATTCTGGAGACTTCGGGCCTTAAGGGAATTGTGTTTTGCTCGGGCAAAAAAGACAGCTTTGCAGCGGGTGTCGACATCTCCATTTTTGAAACCCTTAAAACGGCCGAAGACGGAAAAAATGCCGCGCAGCAGCTCCATGCTCTGTTTGCGAGGTTGGAGAATGCACCCGTTCCCACCGTAGCGGCCATTCACGGAATTTGCCTGGGGGGCGCAACTGAGCTGGCACTGGCATGTCACTACCGTGTGTTGAGCCATTCAAAAGAAACAAAGCTGGGTTTGCCAGAGGTGCAAATTGGCTTGTTACCAGGGGGTGGTGGAACCCAACGCCTTCCACGGCTCATTGGTATTGCCCAAGCCCTACCCCTCATTCTCACAGGCAAGCAGGTTGATGCTAAAAAGGCCTTGAAGATGGGAATGGCTGATCTTGTGGTTCCACCCAATCAGTTGTTGCAGCAGGCTTTGAAGGTCTGCCGTGAGCGGAAGCCCCTCAAACGCAAGAGCAGCGCTTCCGTTTTGAGTGAAGGCCACAACCTTGATATGAATAAGATTGCGCTGGAAGGTAACGCTGTTGGTCGTGCTCTGATTCGGAAGAAGAGTTTAGAGCAGATCTACAAAACCACAAAAGGGCGCTACCCCGCACCTCTCAAGGCGCTTGAGTCGGTTTTAGACGGGTTCAGCAGGCCTTTTGAAGAGGGTTTGGCCAATGAGGCTCGTTTGTTTGGAGAGCTGGTGAGCTCTTCTGAGAGCCGCGCATTGATCCACATCTTTGAGATCATGACTGCTGCCAAAAAGAATCCCATTGAGGAAGGCACTCGTGAGCGGTCTAAAGAGCAGTATATGGAGTCTTGCTTTCAAGGCAGCACACCTGTGGGAATCCTCGGCGCGGGCCTTATGGGAAGTGGAATTGCCACTGTTCTGGCCGGAAAGGGTGTTCGCTCTGTCATGTTTGACAAAGATGCCGAAGGTCTGCAGCGGGGCCTTCAGGGCATTGGCAAGCATTTTGGCGACAGGTTGAAAAAGCGACGGATCAAGAGTGCTCAGCACCAGGCCAGTTTGGCCCATGTGCACCCCACACTCGACTTCAGCGCTCTCACCAGTGCTCAAATCGTGATTGAGGCTGTTTTTGAAGATCTGGGCGTGAAGCATGACATCTTGAAGCGGTGTGAGGAAACTTGTGGAACGGATATGATCTTTGCCTCCAACACCTCGTCTATTCCTATTGCGAAAATTGCAGAGGCCGCTTCTAAGCCCCAAAACGTGATTGGAATGCATTTCTTTTCCCCTGTGCCCAAAATGCCCCTGGTGGAGATCATCAAAACGAAACAAACCTCCGATGAAGTCGTTTCCGCCACCTTTGATCTGGCTGCGAAAATGGGAAAAAACATCATTGTGGTCAACGATGGCCCTGGGTTTTACACCACCCGTATTTTGGCTTTCTACATTGCCGAAGCTCTGTGTTTGCTCAGCGAAGGAGCGGCCATTGAAGATCTCGACAAGTCGCTGGAGACCTTTGGTATGCCCGTTGGTCCGGTGACTCTGCTCGATGAGGTGGGAATCGATGTGGGTGGCCACATCATCAAGGTGTTGAAGGAGGCCTT
>JANQPW010000641.1 GCA_028285285.1 Silvanigrellales bacterium | reverse complement strand
TTGGCTTTCTGTAAGCTTCATCGCAAACCTCAAAAATGTTTGCGAAAATTTTAGGGTCTGTCTACGAAAAATGCGAACTTAGGTTTATGAGACCGCTTCAAGTTGACGAGAATCATGACGCCCGTCATCATCACTCCGCGTTCTGCTGCGCTCAGCAGTGTTTCGTTGAGAAGTGAGCCCAAGTCAGCAAGCACCGACTGAGCCCATCCCTCCCGATGAGACTCTGAAATGTCAAGCTTAGCTTCAAAGCCCGCAAAAACGCCAAAGGTGATGCTTGTGAGCATTGCGCTCTCAATTCCGTGCCCTGTGGCATCTCCCACAAAAAGAAGGGCCCACTTTTGCGCTCCAAAAATCCGCACTGTGTAAAGGTCTCCTCCAACTTTTTCAGCGGATTTGAGCCATGCATCCCATTCGAAGCGTCCAATTTTTTTTGAAAATTTTGGCAGAAAGTGATTTTGAACCATTTCAGCAGCTTTCAGTTGAAGATCAACTTCTGCTTTTTTCTTTTGAAGCATTTTGACTGCGGCAACGGTCACAGCAGATGCAACCGAATTCATGTAGACCTCGAGAAAGTGGTTGAGCACAGGCGTGCAGGCAACCGGAAAGTCACTTTGAAATCGGAGGTAAACGCAAGCACTCCCCTGTGATTCACCCACGAGAGACAGAACTGCATAGTCGGTCAACTTGTGAGGAGCTTGCCTTGGAAAATCGGCTTGCAGTGTGCTCAGGTCTGGGTTCTGATTGCCTTCTTCAGAGCTGGCGAGGTCCTTTCGTTTGACTGTTACATCTTTTGATTGTCCTTCAACATCGAAAAAAGCGAAATTGAAAAAATCAGGGCCTGTGTCCTTGTGGAGCCGCAACCGGAACTCGGCTTTCCACGGCGCTTTTGGTGAGAGGGTCTTTCCCAGTATTTGTGATGAGATCTCAACCACTTCCTGAGTGGTGTCTGCATGCGACAATGTGTGACTGAGAGCAAGAACATGTTCAAGGTTGTCTTGGAGGCGGAGAATGCTTGATTCCCGTTCACCGAGCAGGTGACCTGTGAGTGCCAACCTTCGGAACAAAACATCGAACTCTGTGCAGACTCGTGGCGCATACCCCACGTTGTATTCGCCGCGAGAGATTCTCTGAAAGTTCTCCAGAAGAATGTTCAACGGACGCATGAGGGTTGTGAGACGGCCGCGAAGAACGAACAGGAGAAACATCACAGAAAGCAAAGTCACCAGAAGGCCTGTGGCAACCAGTCGTGCGAGTGGCATGAGCAAGTCCACAAAGCTTGATTCAGCAAACACAACGAGGTTGGTGTTGGGGAGTTCGCGATAGCTTGTGAGAACGCCGTCAAGAAAATCGCTAGTGTGTTGCCAGGCCAAACCTTCCTGCAAGCCAGATTTCAGAAACTGCTGCACAGCCGGTAACCTCTGCACGACCGCTGCATCTCGAAAACTTGAAGAAGTGGCGACGAGGGCTCCAAAACTGGTGATCGCGTAGCACATGCCATGAAAGTCTTGGCACAGCTTGAGGTGCCCTAAGGGCTTCTTGAGCAGTGAGGCCTGGTTTGGATCTTGCCAAATGAGGTGAGGAGAGCCATCGATCAGAGCAATGTTTCTTTTTTGTTGGGAAGCCTAGGAATGCCATGCTCTCTTGCTAGAAGCAAGAGGTCCGTCGTTTTGGGTTCGAAGGGGCTTGTCCCCGTGCCACGCTGGATGGATGCGATCTGCCTTTCAACTGCTGAACTGACCGAGTGGATCTTGTGGTACTGAATCTCAAAAAGATACGCCTTTCTGTCTTGGTGGTAGAGCCATGATGTGAGTCCAATGGTGATGGAAGCAACGACGAATGCCGACACAAGACTGAGGTTGAGCACCTGCGTGCGAAAAGACTCGCTGTCTCCAAACGCCCTTGAGAGAAGGAATGACTTCTTTTGCTCGGTTTGAACGGTCACTGGAATACCCTCACTTCTCCAGTTTCCCAGCCATCTTCGGGCCAGTTCAGTTTCGAAAAATCGTTTGTGGAGGCCACGTAGTCGTAGTGCCTCACCTTCAGATCAACAGCGTTTGACACGTAGTTTTCCGACTCAGAGAAAGCTTGAAACACATAGTTTCCTGGTTTGAGAGCTATGTTTTGAAAATGAGACTTGCTGATGCCAGACCAGATCGGTTTTGTTCGGTCTTCATTCCAAATGTATGCAAAAACAAACTCTTGAGACGTAAGTGGTTTGAATCGAATATCAACAAATGCGGTTTCTCCCCGTGTGAAATAGCGAAGGGTTTTGTTGATTCCCATGAGGTCTAAAGGTTTGGTTTCTTTTAAGACCGCAAATGAACCGGAACTGTCTTTTGTTGTGGCGGAAAGAACTTTTTTTGACTTTGTTTTGGGGTGGTTCAGCAGTCTGTCAAAGGAGTTTTTGAGAGTGTCTCTGTCGAGCTCGAGGGGATCTCTCAGAGAACGGCTCTGGTTGAGGGCCAGAAACTCCCTTCTGAATTTCGGAAGTCCAGGGGGCTCACTGTGGATGCGAAAATAGGACTTTTTTGCAAAAGCAACGCGGACCTTATGTCTGAAATAGTTCAGATCGACCAAGGCCCCCACAGGCACATAAACCTGGGTTCCTGGTGAAAGGTAAGATCCTTCTTTGAGGCTTTGCCATTTGGATGTGGCCCTGAGCTTAACACGCACAGAACCCTCTACTTGTTCAACGTAGGCGACAGAAGAGTATTCAAGAAGTTTGGGTTGGTTTCGGGAGAAATGAATGTAGAGGAAGCAAAGAGCAATCACTCCGAGGAATAGGGCAATGAGGGACAATGGAATGAAGTTGAGGAGACTGGCTTTCCAGTTCGTCACAGTCTGCTCTTTTCTTGTTGAGGTTTTTGTGGGCTGGTCTTTTCAGGTTTCCGAGGCTTTTGGGGGGCTGGGAACTTAAAGATCCGAAAAACCACACGTCGATTTCTTTTGAGATCGGCCTTGGTGGTGTTTTTGCTTTTGACGAGTGTGGGGAATCCATCTCCCATTCCAGAAGACTTCACGAATCTTTTCGACACCCCTCTTTTTCTCAGTTCTTCCACAAGGCGGCTGGCCCGAAGAGCTGTGAAGTCTCCAATGGAGCGAATAAAAGGTGTTCGAAGAGGTGCTTGATCGCGTTCGTCGTGGGTCTGCACTTCGGCATGCAGAAAGGGTGCGTTTTGATTAGAAGCGGTCTCATAAACCTAAGTTCGCATTTTTCGTAGACAGACCCTAAAA
>JANQPW010000621.1 GCA_028285285.1 Silvanigrellales bacterium | reverse complement strand
TGCCTATTCCAACCAACCTAAAGAAGTTTGCGTGAAACTGGCTTACTTTGCTCTCGGCTATCGCATGGGGGCCAAGGCTGAGTTCTTTCTCGCCCAGAAGTGGGAGGAGCTGATGGAGCTTCCTCTCGCGCAGGTGCAGCGCCAACTGAAAGTGACGCCTCTCTCCAAGCTCAACTTCGACCCCGAAAACCAAGAGTGCAAATACGAGTGATCATTTGCGCCGCTTTACGGCGGGCACAATTTCAAACCCAATCTCGTCTTTGAGCTCGGGATCAACCTGCATATCGGGCAAAGAAACAACTTTTTCATTTCTGAGAAGGGCACGTTCCAACACAGTGGGGTTGAAGCAAAGGAGTTTTTCCCAGAACCCCTTAAGCTTTCCTGAGATAAGACCACCCAAAGCTGTGTCAACACTAGCGTTCAGCTCTGTGGCGCAGTTCTTCTTGAGGGTGTTGTAAAGGCTCTGTTTGCTTCCTTCCCGAATGTGGAGCCAATCGCCTTGGGCTCGTCTGAAAAAGTCGAGAACAAACGCACTTTGTTCCTCTTGGGTCAACGGCAGCTCAAACTGCGCGATGCGATAGGTCACATGTTCGTCAAGAAACATCTCTTTGGCTCGTTGCTGAAGTGACTTCACGCCTCTGAGCAACACATACCCCCCAAACTGCGCTTTAACAATGTCTACTGATTCTCCAGGGCTGCCGGAAGCGTCTGCGGTAAAAATGAGATTCCGCACCTCAGAAACTCCTGGGGCCTGCGGCTCGATTTGAAGGTGACCTTTCATTGCCCCCGAGGTGGGGCGGAGCAACTCAAGGGGCTTGGAGAGCTCAATCCGAATTTGCGAATGTGCCGTGTCAAAGGGGGCCGGCAAGTCGGGATTCCAATACTCCGTGTGCCAAATGATGCGGCTGATATTTTTCAAAGGGAGTCGCACCAGCCAAAAAACACCATTGTGATGAAAATTAGCCAGGTGAACAACACGAGCAGCCTCAGCGGCCAGAGCCTCAACAGCAACCAAGTGTCCGCTGGGATCGACCGCAACAACCCCTCGCTTGAGCCGGGTCTCGAGGCAGTGGTGAGGAGCCGATGCCAAACGGCTGGAAACTTCGAACGGGTCTAAGGGGTCTTGCTGGCACTGGGGGT
Source organism: Silvanigrellales bacterium (assembly GCA_028285285.1). Taxonomy (GTDB): domain Bacteria; phylum Bdellovibrionota_B; class Oligoflexia; order Silvanigrellales; family Silvanigrellaceae; genus JANQPW01. Next base: position 7,449 of record JANQPW010000621.1, on the reverse strand, counting down.
CGAACCCACCTTTGGAAGAAGATGAAGAGCTGCGCAATTCGGATTGAGGTGAACGCTGCGCAACACAGCTTGAGATCACACCATGAGCAAGCAGGAGAACCCCAAGGATAGGAGTTGCGATTGTTCTGGGACACCTCGTTCTTGCCATCAGACCAACCTCACATCACGCAGTGTTTTTTCTTCTTGCACCAGCTGCGCAGCTCCGCAAAATGGGGAAGAGGAACTTCCAACAGAGCCAGAGGGTTCAAGACACCAGGCCCAAACCCCTTATTTTGCCATGCGTAGCCATAGGACGCAGATTTTTCCAAGACATACTTTGCCAGCGCCGTGCGGGCCAATCCTGAGTACGTCGACCGGATCTCCTCATTGTGGTAATCGAGCCAGAGGGCAAGCGCCCCGGCCACAATAACCGTGGAAAAGCTTGTTCCACCGTCTCCCACTTGAACAAAACTCTCCAGGGGCCAACGAGGGCCCTCGTCTTCCCTCCTGCGCAAATCGGCCCAACACATGGGATAGGCCGGCGCAGCAATGTCTATCTTCGGGCTGGGGACACTGTGTTTCCAAATGCCTCCCCCCCGCACTGAACCTGTCACTCCTACGGTGTAGAGGGTGTCGCCCGGGCTTGTGGGAGCCCCAAATGAAAGTCTGCCTATGGGAATGGAGTGCCCCGTGGTGGCCACAACAATCATGCCAGCCTCGGCTGCTTTTTGTGTGATCTTCTCGATCTTCTGCAGCGTGAGTCCGCTAAAAAGCCCCCCCAGCGAGAACGAAATGATGTCCACCCCTTGGCTTCGAGCATATTGGAACGCACGCTCGTACTCAATTTCAGTGTTGCCTCTATTGCCTGTCAATCTGGAAAGAAGGCTATTTGTCAAAATGATGCGGTTGGTGGATCGGATGGGCAAGAAGCGAACATGCGGGGCAACCCCAACAATTCCATGAGGCCCTTGAGTTTCCGGATGTTTCTCAGCTGGGCTGAGCAAAGATGCTGCAGTGTGGGTGCCGTGCACCCATGCATGGAAACCCGCCCTTGTTTGCGGGAAGGGATGGCCTCGAATATCAAAAACAGCATCATACCCCGTGTCGAAAGTGATTCCAGAGTTGAGCAACTCCGTGTGCCTGAGAATACCCGTGTCAAAGATGGAAACTTTTGTACGCGAGCCAGCGGGCATTCCTGATCGTTCCGACACACGCCGCCACACTTCTGGAAAGCGAAGGTCACTGATGTGCCAATTGCACCCTTGAGTTGTGTCACGGATCACTGCCCCACCCGACCCAACAACCAGGCCCTTTGGATCGCCTCTCTCCATCTGACGAATAACACACCCGCCATTTGCAGAGATGGCACACAGCCCAAGAACAAAACTCCACCGTCTGAGAATTCGAAACACCCCGGTCTCCACACCAAAGCAGTTGAAAATATTGGCTGAGATCATGATAACAAAACCAAGGTCAAACCGCAGAAGCCCTTTTGATAAACCAGTGTCATCGACACTATACTTGCAAAATATTTAATAATATTAGAATTTTAAATAAAAAGACACCGACCGATCGACTCAGCATTCGCTTTCATTGTCGGTGGTATTTAAAAAAATGAATTGACGGACTGTTACTTTTAACGCTACTTAAGGGGTAGGGAATATGCCACTTGGGTGGCAAACTAGAGGAATTCGGTGCATCGTCACCTCCCGTAACAGGATGAAGTCATGATCGTCAAACGTGTGCTGATGAGCAGCTCCGTGCCGCTCGCAATATTCGCCTCTTGCCAAACTGGCCAACAGCAAGCTGCCGAACAAACTCCAGGAGCCTCGGTGGTTTCCGCACCTGCTCAAAGTACCTTCGCAAGCCGAAGCGTCGACCCAGAGGCCACACTTTCTCAGCTGCAGGCTGCCGGGCTTTCAGAGGCCCAAAGTCAAAAATGGTTGGCTTACTCCCAGTGTGCTTCTGGCGGAAATGCTTTCGCATCCGACTGGAAACATGGCTCTCGCCGCACGGGAGTTTTCCTCATTCCAGACTCTAAGATGACAGCCTGTGGCTATAGCTCCCTCAAACTCTGGCAATTTCGCGCTCGCATGCACCAAGAAGGTGCGAACACGCGATGTGCGGCTCAACTTGCGCGTCTGGGCTGGAAGCCCGACGGTTTCGAGCGCTGTCAAGAAAACAGCCGCCTTGCCCTGGGAGACTCCCAAGGTTTGGAGTGAAGGGAATCCGCGGCTGTGTCGTTGGCACCCGCATTTTAGAAGTCTATTGGAGCGTGGACTCCAAAGTCGGGGTGGCCCATGTAGGTGGCCAAGCCCCAGCAATGCACTTTGCCCGTGTCGAGAAGAGCGCAGGTGCCGAATTCGTTGCTTTGCAACGTGACCACATCAGTACCAAAGTCGAGCTGATCAGCCACTGTTGAAACCAGTTCATCGTCTCCAAGGGTGCCACGTTCACCCAGACCGAGGCCCAGATAGCCTTCTCTCCCCCAGCATTTCACAACATGAGACTGGTCTGAATTGAGCTCAAAAAGAGCGCATGTGGCAAAACGCCCGAGAGAGATCTGAATGGGTTTACCGGCCACGCCGTGGTCAATCTCTCCTGCTCCTGTGGGTGTTTGCACGCTTCCACCCACACCAGGAACTCCCTGATTCCCATCGTCGTGATCACCCCAGCAATAGATCTTGTGCGTGCCCGCATCGTTCACAATGCCACACGATGACCGCAAAAAGGTTCCTACATCGACCATGGGCGCACCAGAGAAGTCGAGGATCGGGGTGGTGGCCACGTCGGTTGATCCCGTGTCGCCACCGGCTCCGTTTCCGAGTTGGCCGCGGTGATCCCTCCCCCAACACTTACCCTCATTGCTGTTGAAGATTCCGCAAAAGAACGAATCTCCTGCCGTGAGAGTTCTCAAAGGGGAAGAGTGGATAGACGACAAAGGCAGTGGAAAGTCCGCCGCGAGGGAACCTCGCCCCGTGGTGTCTCCCACAGCCAACTCTCCACTGCTGTTGCTTCCCCAACACTGCACTTCATCAGAGTCATTGAGAGAACACATTGAACCAAAGCCTCCCCACAGACGCTGTTGGATTCCTGAAAGACTCACGACCGGTGAATTTGAAACGGGCTCGTCGTCCCCGATGTTTTCCGTCTTGGTTTCCCCGTGACCCATCATGTTGCTCAATTCTCCCCAACAACGCACCTGGCCCGCTTTGGTGAGAGCACAGGTGCCCGTCGTTCCGGGAACCACCGATTGAAGAGGCTCGCCAATATTGAGCAGAGGAGACTTGTTCAGGGGTTCAATTGTGTTGAGAATGGAGTTCCCCAAACCCAAAGAACCTGAGTTGTTGTGCCCCCAGCAAAGGGCTTGATCATCGGTTCCCATGGCGCAGAAGTGTGTGGCTCCCGCCCGCAGCCGGGTTGCATCGAATGGCAAGGGGAGTGCTGAAACGGAGTCGGCTCTTTCGTTTAAACCAATATGAATCTTCGAATGAGCTGTCTCATTCGAGTTCCCCCAACACCGAACTCGGGAGTCGAGGCCGAGAGTGCACGTGTGGAACTGCCCTGTGGTGACAGACACAACGGGCACCTCAAGTGGAATGGGGGGAAAGTCTCCCACATCGGAAAAATAACCAGGATCACCTCTCACGTGAAAGGCGGAGTAGTATTGCCCGAAGGCGTGGCCCGTTCCGCCCCAGCACCTCACATTCGCATCGGAGGTGAGAGCACAGGCATGCACCGAACCGGAGTCTATCTGAGCAACTGTCTCGGGTACGGGAACAGCACCCACATCTGCCGGTTCGTGGCCTATGGCTCCACCCACACTTGAACCGCCGCCTTCAGACTGAGGCACCCCAATCATGTGTTGCCACTTTCCAAAACAAAAGACTTTACCCGAGTTCATGAGCGCACAGCTCGTTCTGTCGTGTCCAATGCTGATGGATGAAACTTGCTCGGCCCCAAAGTTGAGGTCAATCCCAACGTCGGGGTCTTCGTCGTCTCCAAGGGAACCACCAGCATAGGGAACCCCCAAAGAAGCATCGTTGTTTTTTCCCCAGCAACGAGCTGCTCCCGTGTCAAAAACAGCACACGAGATGTTGGCACCGGCAGCAATGGACGTGACGGTGCGGGCACCTAAGTTAACAGCAGCTGCCGGAACGGATTCGTGCTGAACAGCGTCTCCGTATCCGAGAGCACCATTTGCGGGATTTCCCCAACACTTCACTTCGTCGGTATTGAACAAAGCGCAGGTGTGGTTTCTTCCCAGTGCCAGCTGTTTGTACTGAGTGGCATTGAAGGACACCACCCCAGCTGGAGAAGGATGCTCGTCGTCGCCAATGTCATTGGTGTGGCCAAGGCCCAGTTGGCCATTGCTGTTTGCACCCCAGCACACAACGGCGTCGCTGACCAATTCTGCGCAGTTGTGAAAACCACCCACGTATATCTTCTTGGCCGGACCACCCAGCTGCAAAGCCGGTATGGTTGTCAAAGACTCATATTGGCCAACCTTGGTGCGAGAAACACCACCTGCAAAACCAAAGGTCGCTGCAAGGCCGTTGTTCCCCCAACACTTCACATCGCCACCTTCTAAAAGAGCGCAGGTGTGTTCCTCACCAGCTTCCACCTGAAGAACCTTGGCGTGGCACGAGGCATCTATCGCGCTCGAAAGCGAGTTGGGTAGAGTGAAAGACTCTGTGTAAACATAGCAAGCTTGATTGAGACCAACACTGCCGGCTTTCACAGTCACCGAAACGTTGGCTCCTTCAGCTACCTGAGTCGGAAAGGAAAAGTTACCATTTGCAGTGAGTTCGAGCTCATTGGTTCCGTTCAAAACCAAAGTGACAGAGTTTGTGGCCGCAAGCCCTGACAAACTTCCTGAGATGGTGACCATTGGAGTCGGCGTTGGAGTCGGTGTCGGTGTCGGCGTTGGAGTCGGTGTCGGTGTCGGCGTTGGAGTCGGAGTCGGCGTTGGTGTCGGATTCGGCGTCGGTGTCGGCGTCGGAGCCGGAGATTCGTCATTGCTTTCTGGAGTCGGCGTGGGGTCTTCATCGCCTGGGCCATCGTTGTCGGAGTGAGACTCTTCCACGGCATCTTCGAGACCTTCCAGAGCCTCCTCATCTCCTGCAATGGCCTCCTTGAGCAGGCCGACATCAATCTCCACGTTCTCTTCACTGAGTCCAATCTGGACCGCTGCCGCAAAAGTGTCCACAACCTGTGGTGAAGCGCTGTCTCCCTGCGCGTCAACGGCCGATTGGGTGACTTTAACCAGGGTTTTCGCAACAGCGTCTGGAGAAAGGGAGGTTTTGCCCAACAGCTGACCGAGCTCCTTCAAAGAGGCTTCGGTAGCGGAGAGAGTGTCCGTTGCCAGACCATTTGTGTCGCTTTGCTCGTTAGCTGTGCTAAAAACGACCTTTGACACCGCATCGATCACTTCAACGAACTCTGCCGGGGTGAGGTCTTTTTGAAGTTCCTGGATCAGGGCTCCCAGAATGGAGGTGGCGATCTTGTGAGGGCTATCGCCTTCCGCGACTTGAACACCTGCCACAATCTGATCCACGCGTGCAGCCGTTGTTGGGTTGATCGAGCGAGCCCGAGTGCCCGCCCCAATCCGCTTTTGAAAATCAACTTTGAGTTCCTGACCGGAGGGTTTTTTCTTGGCGACAAGCGCTGCATTGGGTGCGAAGTTTCGGCCAGTGCAAGCCGGGCTGGCTACCACTGCAACCGTCAGAACGAAAAAAGCTCTCCTCAAGTTTTTCACAGTCTCACCCGCACCTTTCAGTGGCTGCTACCCACAAAATATCTGCAGTTTTGACGAAAAACGCGGCACAGTCGCGTTCCCACCGAGGCCGCTCTAGATATCGGTTACCCGCAGGCAGACCTGAACCCACATCCGCAGAAGCAAGTTATTGTTTGGTATTTTTTGTGAGCAGGGGGTGGCAACTGCCGGATGCCTCGGTTGAAAGAAATTTCCTCACAAAGCCGAGCAAAATCTGCCCAAATTTTGGACGGAGCACCGTGCTTCCACCCTTTTTGGGACAGTGTGCTCCTCTCTAAGAGACTCTGCAGATATTAAGGGTAACAGTGAGAAACAAGTAGAAAAACCTGAAGTCCTTCATTTTTCGAGCTCTTGAACCGATCTCTCCAGGGTTAGGGTGAATTGAATTTGAGTGACGTGCATGCACTATTTTTCTTATGAAATCAAAGCTCTCTTTGCGCTCTGCTGGGCCACAGTGTCTCTGTCTGCCTGTGGGGAATCCTCGAGCTACAGCCTCGACAACGATGACGCGAAAAAGGGATCATCTCCGGCCCAATTCAACTCGAGCAATCTCGTGGGCTGTCATGTGATAGCTGATCTCCCAAAGGAAACACAGCAAACGGAAATGGGCGCCGCCGTTCCTGTGGAGATTTGGATGTGGGTCAGTGAACCCTCTTGCGCGGGCGGGCACAGCTACGAATTCAAGACATCCTCAAAAAACGTTTGGATCTACTCTGGTGTTCCAGAGAAGGGAGTCATGCAGCTCAACGAAACTCCTGCCAAACTCTCTCTGACCTATACACCGAATGAAACCTATGAACACTCCGACGATCTGAAGCTGCGGATCACCTCCACCTCCGGTGCTTCTTTTCCCAAGGACTTCTTCCAAATCTGCGCAAAGGGAAACAGCGAGAGCTGTAAGTCAAGCGAAAATGCGTGTGCAGGCACTCCCCACCCAACCAAAGACGAGAGCCGCTTGATCTGTGCACTCTCTTTAGATCCTTCAACTCAGTTGTCTTCAGACGAATCAGCAGAAAAGTAAAATTAAATAGTCAAGCTCGGGAGTTTTCATTCCAGCCAGCTCCGGTTACAGTGTTGCAATCCGCCCTTTGCTGAACCGAAGTCGTAGCTGCAGGTGATCTCAAAAATGGTCAAGTGGTTCCACATGCGCTCCATTGTTTTCAATCTGCTCCTCTGTTGTGTTGTTGCCTCTTCTCTCGCACCAACCACAGCGCATGCACAGATCCCCAAATCAACAGATGCAAAAGCACTGATTGTGATCAAAAAAATGATTGGAAAAGGAACTGTGAAGCGTGGTGTGAAAGTTGTTCCAGCCCGCGCTTCGCTGATTCTTAAGGTGGGCGACACTGTTTCGGCTATGAATCGTTCGTCAATTGTGATTGTTTTTGCCGACGGAAGCGAACACACCATTCTTCAAAACACTTCAGTCGTTATCGATGACCTCACAAGTGTTACCCAAGATGGCAATGTGAGCCTCGTTTCAACCCTAAAAATGGTCCGAGGAAAAGCTCGTTTCTTTTTCAAGCCAAGAGAGTCTCGAAAAAGCTCCAAGGTCAAGACCCACAACTCTACGCTTGGGGTCCGCGGCACAAAATTTCTGGTCGACAACGCCGACATGGAGAACACTCATGTGGTCGTTTTCAGCGGCCGCGTTGCCGCTCGCAACAACAAAAACCCCAATGAGGAGGTTGAAA
>JANQPW010000566.1 GCA_028285285.1 Silvanigrellales bacterium | reverse complement strand
CGAAACTCTTTTGACCATTGGAAGGTATCTTCATCGACTCCGGGCCCGATTTCAGTTTCTTGCTCGTCAATAGGGCTTCGCAGAGAAAGCTTGAAGTCTCCTTTGGTTTCCGCAAACACCAGAGTTTCCATTTGCTGGGGAGTCACAAAAAAGGAAATCTGCGAGCCTTTCACTCCCGATTCCGAGTCGAAGCTGCTGCCCACTGAAACCACCTTGATGTTGGTGAGAATGGTAAAGGCTTTTGTTCCCTTTCGAGGAATGTCCATCACACACAACACGTCGACGGAATCTCCGGGGCGCACAAAGCCATTTGAGGCCGCCTTGTCGGTCAAACTCATGGTGTAGAGACGTTTTCCTGGGGGAATGCGCTCCGAAACAGCCTGGCCTTCAAAGGCTCCGGAAATCGTTGAAAGCAGAATGGGATCGTTGGTGTAGAGATCCGTAAGCAAGCGCTTTCCCACGAGCTCATCGCGTGTGTTGGCCAAGGCCATATTTTTCGATTCGGCTCGGGCGAGAATGCGCCCCACACGGAGGTCTTCTTTGCGCAGCACATGCCCTACTTTCAAATTGCCAGCGGCAACCACGATAGGTGTCATGCGGTAAGCGGCCTCCAAGTCTTCCTTCATGGCAATGGCGCCGGCGTGGTCCACACCAGCACCCACAAGCCCAGCCACTATGGCGCCAACAAAAATGAGCCCTTCGGTTTTGACCTGGTATTTTCCGATTTTCATTGAAATATCCTTCTTCTTGTCGGTTTCATTCGCGCGAAGCGCTGCGAGACAAAAGTAGCTGTTCATAGGTGGGGGGCAAATGGACATTTCGGTGTTCAACCAAAGAAACAAGCGTTATGTCCTCTTCGGGAAGCCACCGCAAAGAGAGATCGATTTGTAGTCGCAGCGTTGTGAAGTTGTTTGATTCTTCACGGAGTAAGCGAAGGTGCGTTTTGCCATTTGGGAGCTGACCCCTTTGCATCTTCCAGTTGAGCTCATCGGCGTTGATGCCAATTGCACGGGACTGAAGGGCCTCTTCGATCTCGGGAGCCGTTGCACCCACTTTCCATTGGGCCAGTGTTTGGATTTCATTGTTGAGCTGGGTTTTGTGATGGGGAAGACTTTGGGCGGGGAATCCGAGAAACTGCAGTGATTCCGCCAAGGGGTCCTTTGCGCTCGAGTTCTCTGCTTGGAGCTGCTGCTTCAGCTCCGCAAGGAGGTCAGCCGACTCCACAAGATGTGCTACCCACCGCTGGGTATCGGAGTGAGGTGTTTTGCTCAGGTTCAAAAAAAGCGAGCGTGTGAGCTGTGATTCCAGGCGGAGTGGAAGCTGTCGCAGCGCACTGCCTTTTTCGCTTTGGGCTGGGTCTTCCACGGGGGAGATCATCAAACTCCGGGTCGTGAGGCC
>JANQPW010000510.1 GCA_028285285.1 Silvanigrellales bacterium | reverse complement strand
CGCCTCCATCGCTTTCCTCAATTCACGCCCGATGACTTTCATCCCCTTCGGCCTATTGGGGGCCACGAGTATGATGATGACGCCCTTCGGCTGACGGGTTGGGGCGGTGATGGCACCTGGCCCGACCTAAAACCGACCCCCACTGTTCTGCGTGCCCAAACAGAGCACATAGACACCCTATACCAACTCGGTGTGAGAGGTTTTCGCTTCGACGCCGTCAAACAAATGTTCTGTGACAGCCAATACAAGCTCCTTGTGGATCATTGCCGTCAGCACGAAGACATTCAGCTGATCTATGGCGAAGTGCTGAGCACCGACCCGCGCATGTGCGAAAGCTACTCAGAAGTTGCCTGCTCCACCGACTTTCTCATGACTCGCGCCCTCGTTGAAGCGTTTGAAGAAAAACGAAATCTGAGTCAACTGCAAAGCCCAGCACAGCTGCCGCACAAGTCGTTGCGCTTTGCTCGCAACCACGACACGACCTTCCAGCACCTCCCACAGCTCAGCTTTTCCGACCGCTGTTTGGCAGCACTTGCAGGAGTCTACCTTCTGGGCCGGCCGCAAGACTCTGTTTTGGTGCTCGACGAAGACCTGAAAGACCCACTCTTTTGCAAGCTCACAGAACGTGCACTCCAGCACCGGAATCATCTTCAAAGCCTGGGAGCCGAAACGGCACAGATCGAAACACCGGTGAGGAAGTCTGGAGATCAACTTCCACAAGCCCTTTGGCTCAACCATGGTCGTGCCGGCGGTATTTTCTTGAACTCGAGCGATGAAGCTCTCTCTCTCGGAGAAACACATGTGCATCATTTTGATGCCGATGGACTCTACGAGTGCCAAACTTCAAAAACCGCTGAAGAAGTCAAAGCAAGTGGCTGCCAAACATTTGGAAACTGCTTTTCAGGTCTCTACTGCCCGCCCAGAGATGCCGTTTTCATTCGTCTGGTGAGCTAGGTGGTGCCTCACGAGAATCTCGCTCAGCCCATCGAGGAGACAAAAATCTTTGTGGTAAGGGGTGAAAAGCGGCCTTCTGGCCAGCTTCTCGGTGACTTTTGAGTCGCGCTTGCCGTGCGCGCTCAAAACGACCTTGTTCCTTTGCCGAAACTTGTGTGAAACGGTCTTCAACAAGAATCACAGATGCCGGCGAGGCCGACGAAGGCTTGTCACCAGCCTCCGCAGCCTCCCCACCCACGACTCCCACCAAGAGCAACGTGAGCACCTTCAGCCTGGGCACCACCGCCATGCAGGCTGAACCTTTGATGAACGGCAATCTGAAACGATATCTTGCCATGGCTATTGCGACCACCAATCAGAACCTGATTTTTTCTTCTGGCTGGCTTTTTTGAGCTTGCGACCCGACTTCTTCTCACCGGGCGTGGCAATGGGATCGTAGTCGCGATAGGGAGACTCGGAGAGACCTCTGTCGATGGCATTTGAAGAGTCATAGCTGTCTTCAACCCAAAGCGACGTGTCGACATCGTCGTCAAGGCTGCCGTAAAGATTATTATCTCCCAAGTTTTCCAGCTCATCTTGATGACTTGCCGATTTTGTGGAAGTGCAGGCGACTCCCGCATAGACCAGTGCCAGTGTGGCCACAAGGCCCACTCGCTTCATTCTCTTTTTGTGCTTCTGCAACAACATAAATCAACTCCCTCATATCTTCTTTGGGGGCTTTTGCCCCGCTCATGGAATGCAGGAACCAGGCCAACTGAAAAATCAAGCTATGTAGAGGGGATGGCGAAGATTTGCTGTACAAGGTTTGATCAAATCGCTAAATTATTAGAACTTCACTTTTGAAAACAGATGCGGAGTGGCCCATGCCCCTGAACAGTGCCGAGTGTTTGCGCAGCGATCTGTCTGTGGTGGAAGAACGGGTGAGCTCTCTGTGCAAGTCTTGGGAGGTGGGTTCCTCAACACTCACGCGTTTCGCGCACACCAAAGCC
>JANQPW010000483.1 GCA_028285285.1 Silvanigrellales bacterium | reverse complement strand
CTGCAGGCCACCGGGTTCTTCGTGTGGATAGCCAGACAGGGGAAATTCTTGGGGTCATTGGAACGGGGAGTCCTGGCTTTCAAGATGGAGCGTTGGCAGAAGCGCAGTTTCGGCATCCCCAGCGCGTGCTGCACATCAAAGACCGTGGACTGCTTTTGGTTTGTGACTGGGGCAATCGAACCATTCGGGTGGTTGATCTCAAAGCGGAAAAGGTGCAAACCGTTGCTTCCCAAAACGAGGAAATGTTCTTGCCAACTGAAGTGGTGCAGCTGAAAAAGGGCGGTGTTTTTGCGCTTTCTGCGATCAGCGGCGAAATTCGGCCCCTGACCTTTCCGGCTTCTCGGCGTTCGCAGGCCGAGCTCGGAGTGGCTATCGAAAGTGAGCCAAGGGGCTTTCTCGCGACCTCTTTCCAGGCAAGCCAGGAGTTTGAGGTGCTGTATCTTTATGACCCTAAGGCTTCTGAGTTGATGGTGTATGACCCAGGTCAACTTGTTTTCAGGAGGCTTGCCGATGACCTGCCCGGTCTTTCTCCCGAGACGGTTTTGAGCTTCACGGTGCTTTCTGGAGATCGTTTGCTTTCCTTTCCACGTCATCCCCACGGAGAGCTCTTTGTTTTTGACCCCCACGCTGATGATCACCTTCGGTACGCCCCGGAAAATCCGGTGGGCCGTGTGTTTGGGGCCGATCTGTTGGAGGGGAAAGGAAATCAGGCTCATCGAGTGCTCTTTGCAAGTGCCTACAGGGGAGAGTTTTGTTGGCTTCGCCCTGACTCCTTTCAGCTGGAATGCAAGAAACTCGATCCAGATCCCTTCTCAGGGCAAAAGGTGCTCACTTCTGGGGTCAACCCTCGTATTCGTTTGAAAGCTGGAGTGAATGCTCGGCTCAGTTTGGAATTGCGTCCGCCGCGTGGGTATCATTTTTCGAAAAAAGACTTTCATATTCTAACTTTACCTGATGGAAGGAAGCTGCGATGGCAACCTGGCCGGCGAGAAGCTGAAGAGTTCAGGGTTCCAAATGCGGGGGAATCTCAGTTGGTTGAGTGGGATGCAGTCGTCTGCCAAAATGTTCAGCCGCAGTCGTGTGAGAAGCTTTCAGAGGTCTGGGAAACAGATGTTCGTCTCTCGTTTACTCAGTCTACCGTTCAGATCCAAAAGAAACTCTGACTTTTTAAGATAATAAAATAAAAGAATAAAAGCTGAAAATCTTCTGTCTTTGTCAGAGTTCTTGAGAACTGTTGCATCCGACCCGAACACACCTCTGAGATTAGAGGAAGGACATAAAAATGAAATACGAAAAACTGTTCCAGATGCTGGTGTCCACTCAGGAAGGTTTCTTCCTTCTGAGCGGGTTGGTGTTGTGTTCATTTTTGTTGGCACTGGTTCTGGCAGAGCCAGCACTCCGCATTTATCGCCGGCGTTTGAAGTTGATGGAGAATGAACTCATTCGCATGGACCAAATCAATGGCGCCCTTCATGCCCAGCTCATGGTGCACCTTGAGTCACATGCTCAAGAGCCTGCGACGAAAAAGGATTTTTCTCCGCTTGAGCCACAAAAGGAAGAACAAGAAAACGTCAAAGAGAAGCCCAGGGAGGCCCACCGCTCTGAGCCGCGTGAGCAGCGCTCAAGTGCGGTGAAAAAAGAACCCGCTGAAAAACAGGAAAAAGCCACTACAAACACCCCTGTTTTGGCCAGAAAAAAGCTGGCAAAGGTTGAAAAGGCCACCGAGCCTGCAAAAGACAAAACTCCGAAGGTGAAAAAGCCACGCACTCAGGCCCCCGAAAAGAGTAAAATTCTTTCAGATAAAGGGTATCGTGGTTCAGCCTTGGCTCGTTACGAACGCTTGGACAGTTCGCATGGTTCTGAGTTTCAAACCCAGGACCGGACAGTGGTCGCTTCCGACCCTCATGCCTCAACGCAATGGTCAAAAGCCAGGCGATCTGCCTCTTCGTCTGACCGTGCTGCTTAACTTCAGCTGTCGCAGAGGAGGCGCGGCTGCTGCGCGCGTTTCTCGTTTCCGGTCAGTGGCTTTTTAAGGGAAAGCTCGGCACCTGCTTGGCGCCCGGCAGAAAGAGCGTCTCTGTTGTGAGCTCCCCCGTGGCGAGCCCAGCTCGTTCGGAGCTTGGGGAACTGCTGTTTTAGAAAGGAATTGAGCTCGCGCTTTTCGGTCACAAGAAGTTCTCGTGATTCTTTCACGGGGGTTTCGGTTTTCTGGAGACGGTCCCCTCGAGCGGAGGCGAACTTTGGAGCCGTGGACTCCTCTTGAGTGAGACCTTTTTCAAACCCGAGAAGCACTCCTTTTTGATAGGAACTCCGTTGGTTGGATGGGCAACCTGTGGAGTTCCGGTGGGCTTTCCACAGATTCCGGATCTCGCGCATCAGAAAAGCGAAGACATATTCTGCCATTTCAACGTGGTGGCGTCGCCCAAGCAAAACGAGGGTTTTTGTGCGCTCCAGTCTTTTGCAATCAAACTCGTTCGAGTAGATGACTTCAACCTGAAAGTGAGCGCTGAGGAGGCTTGCGGCGAGGGACTGTTCTTGGGAAACGCGTTTCTTTTGCAGAGACACTGTCTTGCGATAAAACGGGTTGTCGGAAGCGAATGCCCCGTGGGCATGAAGGCGCAACTCGTTCAATCTCTGGAAGGCGAGCTCCGCTTCGTGTCGGTTGCTTGAACCCGTCATCGCTTCAAGCTTCTCGAGCCTTCGCTTCAACCGGTTCGGAAGGCTTGTGGTTCGTTGTTGGGCCTCGCGGAGAGCATCCAAGCGAAGATGTGCCATGCGAAAGGGGGGGATGAGGCCCAGACGATCACAGGCCTTTTGGAAGGGTTCACCGTGGAGATCCTCCGATCTGTAAACTTCGCTCACGATCTGATGAGCCATTTCGTGCTTCAGAACGTTGACCACTGTGTCCCATGAAAAGGTGTTCACAAGTTCTTGCGAAAGCGAAAGACGCCTCAGCAGAGGTTCCCATTCTCCGAGCTTGTTTGTGGCCTCGATGAGGCTAAATGTGGGCTTCAAAAGAGAAAGGCCGTATTGAAAGCAGACGTCGTCCCATTCCTTGATGACTTCTTCGAGAATGAGTTGGTTGCGAAGCTCTTGGAGCTCTATTTTGATTTGGTGCTGAAATGACTGATGGGGCATGGCGCGCTCCTGATTGGGCTCACCCTACCCCACTCGAAGACGAAGTGGCAAGAAACGGTCGGAGAATTTAGCGTTCCAGCTTGGTCCATGAGTCGACAAAGCCCTTGCTCAGGGCTGACTGCACCTTGTCGGTCAGCTTGCCCTGCTCCATTTGGCAAAGCAAAGTCAGGTTTTCAAGCATCAAGCTCATCCGTTCTTTGTTTCGATCTTCCTTTGTGCTCCGCTTGGTGATGTCTTCCTCGCGAACACAGTTTTCAAGGGAAATCAGATTGTGGGTCTGCATTGTTGTTCCGAATCCCCAAAAGATATTGAGGTCTTTTCGGCATTGAAAGTAACTGAAGACGTTGTTGTGTTTTGAGCGGTAGGCGGCTTCGAGAGCACCCGCTTGAAGCTGAGTGTTTTGTTGAACTTGGGTGCGCGTTGCACCAATGGTTGCGCCCTGCTTGCGGCAGCGTTGGACCTCTTGTGTGAGAAGGGTGTGTTTTTGTGAAGGAGATGCTTGTTTGTGCTGAGCATTCTCAATTTGGGGAAAAAGTGCCGACTGGCTGCCGGCTTTTGTGGGGTTGTTGGGGTTTGTTGCATTGGGGTCTGTCGGAGTGGGTGGTCTTGGTTGTGTCACCAC
>JANQPW010000459.1 GCA_028285285.1 Silvanigrellales bacterium | reverse complement strand
CCCGCTGGTCAAAGCCGTGTTGCTGAAGGGTCAGACTTCGAAGACAGCGGGTTTTGTGAATGGCTTGGCGATGGAGATGCTGAAAAGGCCAGACTTCTTGAGATCTTCACAGATCGGGAGAACTGCCGCTGGAACTCTGCCGAGGCCAGCGCTGGTGCAGCTCCTGTTCTGGTGGGCATCAACTGGCGGACCTGGTCTGCAGACTTTGACACCAGTTCCCTTGTGGCCTGGCTGGGTGAAGGCGAAACAGCGCGCGAGCAGGTGCAGTTTGTTGTGGGTTTTGTTGATGGCGACAACACCCCAGTAGACCCAGCTTTTCCTGGCTCTCAATACCTTCCAGCCTTTGGAGAACTCAAGGGAGGTGCCACGGGTTCCCTTTCTCCGAGTTTGGCTTCTGGAGCGTTTGACGGTGAGCCCGGCCTGCGTCGTTCCACTGCGGCAGTGGCAAACCGGCAGACTGCGTTCACGAGCTTTGCTCTGGGTGCGCTCAATGGCGCAGGTCGACTCGTTTCAGGCCTTCTCGCAGAGTTGTTTCCAGAGCACGTGCCGGCTGACACTCCAGCTCGGCCCGGTCTTGTTCGCTTTGGTCATGGAGAAGCCTCTCGATGAGTGGAATGGAAAGGGAGCACGATCAGCTCGCCACGGCCTTGCAGCATGCGGGAAAACAGCACCGAGTGGGCCGCGGGGTGATTTCTGCTGTGGAGCAGGCTGTGACCTTCACCGTCGAGTCTCCCGACGACATTCCGGTTTATCAGCGGCTCTCCAATACCGGAAACCACCGGGAGGTGAATGCGGTTGTCGCTGCACTTGAGGCAGCTCCGGCCGCTTTTGTCACCAACTCAGGAATGGCGGCCATGCACCTGGTGTTGAGTGAACACTTGAAACCAGGTGATCATGTCATTTGCCACTCACGGTGCTATGGCAGCACACGCGGTCTTCTGGACCGGGTTTTTGTGCCGCTTGGAATCAGTGTGAGCTATTGTGAAACTCCCGAGTTTCTCGCAAATGCGCGAGACAACACGGCGGTTGTGCTGCTTGAGTCGATCACAAACCCTTTTTGTGTGCCAGAAGACATTGCTGCAGTTGCCTCAGAGTTTCGCGGGCGAGATGCCGTGGTTGTGGTGGACAACACCTTTGCTAGCCCTGTGAATTGCCAGCCCTATGCTCTGGGTGCCGACTATGTGGTGGAGAGCGCGACGAAGTATATGAATGGTCACTCCGATCTCATTGCGGGTGCTGTGGCAGCCACCGCGGAGCGTGTTGAAGCCCTGACCTCTCGGGCTATGTATCTCGGATGTTCTCTTTCAACAGAGGGGTGTAACCGACTGCTGAGGGGGTTGCGCACTCTTTCCGTGCGCATGCAAGCTCACAATGCCTCGGGGCTGGAGTTTGCCGAGGCAATGGCCTCTTTCCCCGAAGTGGAGACTGTGTTCTATGGAGTGAGTGCTTCCCGAACGAAACAAGCCGTGCCGGGGTTTGGAGGTTATGGCGGAATGGTTTGCCTGCGCTTTGCCCCCGAAATTTCTTTGGAACGGATGATGCCTCTTCTGAAACGGGTGTTGGATGTTCCCAGCCTGGGCGGAACGGAGACAACCGCCTGTTTGCCACTTCACACAACCCACAAATGGACCTCTCCCGAAGTGTGCCGCGAACAGGGTGTGGATGCCTCAATTCTGCGGGTGAGCATGGGTCTCGAGCGTTGTGACGATATTGTTGCCGATTTTCGGCAGGCTTTAGACAATCTCCACAAGCTCTAGAGCTGTCGAGGGGAACGGAGAAAGCGGTCGCAGCGACAGCTCTTCGGCCGGCAAACTTTTCCGTGGGCAAAGTCGCCTGACTTGCCGATGAACGGGGCCTGAGAAGGAGGCCCCAATGAAACATGTCACTTGGCTCAAACACAGCAAAAGAGAGCCCCATTGGATCCGGCGGGTTCGGAGGCAGGCACAGGCCCGCGGGTTCTGCTGGTTGCGGCTATTCCGTCGACTGAGCGCTGGGGCGGGTTTGGGATGTGTGTTTCTCTTTCTCGTGGGTTGCACTCTCACAGCGCGCACTCGTTCCCTCTCTGCAGAGGCTATCGATGCCCTGGGGTTCAACTTCAACCCACCCAGCTGCCCCACAGAGTTTTGCGAAACTGATCCTTCCATCAATCCTGGTCAGCTTCGTTACAAGTATCTCGGCGCCAATGTGGGTCTCGACACGGGCAAAAACAAGGGAACTTGGTTTCGTGTGTTTGCGCCCAACGCGAAAAAAGTGCAGTTGGAGCTTCTCGGAAAATACAAGGAAAAGAGCAAAGTTGGGTTGACAACCCGCGATGAAGATCGGCGCCTCATCGACATGGAGCGCTACGACGAACACGAACAAGATCCTGACTACGATGACGAAGGTGTGTGGTCGGTGTTTGTGGCTGGGGTGGGTCAAGGGGAGGCCTATCGTTACGTGATCACAAACCACTCGGGTGCGGTTGAGTGGCGCAATGATGTTTATGCTCGTTTCGTGGTTGATGATGGCTTTGGTGCGCAGAAACTTGTTGGCGAGGAAAAGGAAAAAGTCTGGTCGTGGAAGTCGGTTGTTTGGAACCACATGAACTACACGTTCAGCAAAAAAGCAGTGGAAAATCGCAAAAAGTTCAAGTTGAACCACCTCAGAATTTTTGAGTTCCACCCCCACACCCTTGTGAAGCGGCGCTGGGAAGAGGGAGTTGCCGGCTGGAAGCGCATCACAGAGGAAGTGCTGCGCATCACGAAAAAACACAATTACAACGCTGTCTCACTCATGCCCGTGGCTCATCACAACCTCGCAGAGTCTTGGGGCTATCATGTCAATAGTTACTTTTCTGTGAGCTATCGCCACGGCGAGCCCGACGACTTCAAGCGCTTTGTCAATGCCATGCATGAAAATGGCATTGCTGTGCTTCTCGACATGGTCCACAGCCACACGGGGGTTGATAAAAACACTGGACTTGCTGAGTACGATGGCACAGAGCTCTACTTGCAAGACAACCCCAAAATGCGCTGTATGCCAACCTGGGGCTCTTACATGTTCGACTACAACAAAGAAGAAACTCGAAACCTGCTTCTGTCAAATGCCCTGTTTTGGATCGATGAGTACCACATTGATGGTTTCCGCTTCGATGCAGTCGACGCTATGTATGATCTCACCTACGATCGTGCGGCAATCGTCGGAGACTTTGCTGAAAAGTACTTTAAAGATTGCCGTGTGCGCAAAGATCAACTCAGCCCCGGCAAAGAAGCCGACTGGGATCCGGTGCCCGGGTCGCGGGGCTACTCCGAAAATCCTTTCGAGTGGAAACGAGAAATGGAATACAGCCACAATGTCAACGTCGCGGCTCGGGACTACCTGCGAGAAGTGAACAGAATCACCAGACTCTTCGCTGCCCTGAAAAAAGACACTCTCGATGAGCCTCAGTTGCTTCCCTTTGTGACGATTGCTGAAACGAACAGCACCGACTACACGGCGACGAACTATGAGCACAATGACCAGGCTCTTGGTTTTGACTTTCGCTGGCGCATGGGAGGGCAGGCCGATATCCGCACCTTTGTGCAGAAATTTCCAAACGATGAAGGGGGAAATCTGGGAGCCATCTTTGATCCCGGTCGCAAATGGGGTAGGGGCTTCATCAACTACATCAACAGCCACGACGAAACCCGTTACATGCTCAACCAAGACTACCGCATGGTCGATGTGTACCGAGACGGAAAGTGGGTAAAAGAGAAAGACTACAACCAGGCCACGACCTGGGGGCCTCACCACAAGCGTTACGTGAACGGGCTGGGTGGTTTTTACTTGGTCGACCGCAAGGCAGCGGAAGACAAAGAGCACGATCGCATGTGGGGCATGTACCTCCACTTCGACAAAGACACACAAGCCATGGCCCAATCAAAGGCTAAACCGGGCGATCCTTTGTACCCTTACTACGTTCCGGTGCCTGGCCAGGAGCACATGGGCCTCATCAACATGGACTACACGGGTCTCAAAACCCCGAACCCAGATGAGTTGGAACAGATGATCGACTTTTCCTTTTCTATGCACCGCAATCTCGATGCCCTCATTCACCTGGTTTACCCCGGCATGAACATGGGTTTTCAAGGCAGCGAGGTGGGTGCTGTGGGTCGCTGGGAAGACATGCAGATCGACATGGCACAAAATGCACGATTCGACGAGGGACCACGCCACGAAGCCTACGGTCGCTATATGGCGGCCTTGGGAGACATCTACTTGTCGGATGATGCCTTTGCCAATTCAGACAATGAGTCGGTGCGCTTGCTTGTGATGGACGAAACCACATACATGGGACGTAAGAACCGCATGTTGGTGAGTGCGCGTTTGGACCGATCGGGTCAGCCCAAGTTCATCATTGCGCAAAACTACATGCACCACCACTACGACAAGTTCATGATTCCTCTTCCCGAGGGAACGGGTCCTTGGAAGCTTGTGTTCAACTCAGATGCAAAAGAGTTTGGAGGACGCGGCACCATTGTTCACTTTGGCAATGACAAGCGAGCCACACAACAAAACATGGCGATTGTGCGTCAAGGAATGGGCCAGCCCTGGATCTTTGCAGCGGGAACGGCCCAGATCAACCGTGGCGAGGGCGCTTTTCACACAGAAGGAAAGACCGGTCGCAAAGGAGTGTGGGTCAACAATTTTCCACCTTTCACCACACTGGTGCTCGAGAGGATGCAAGCTGATTGATGGGGGCGAAGTGGGGTCGGCAATCACGCGCGCTCAGCGTCGTTGTGCTTCTCGGTTGTTCAGGCTGTGTGCGTTCTGCCGAACTTTCCTCTCGCTCCACGCCTGAAGGCGAGAAAAGCATTTACCAGAGCCATGGATTTGATGGAGAAACGGTGACTCGTGCTGCAGAGGCCTTTCTGGGAACGATCGCCGTGCAAAACCAGCTTCACAAGTTGACGCAGCAGCGGGCCTCTCACCTCGAGCCCGGCGAAGAACGTTTGGCTTTTCAACAGGCTGTCTTGGAGCAGAGCGCCGAGCTGATGGGGCTGAAGCTGCTCTCGCCCGCTAGACATGTTGCTGAGATAAAACCGTTTCTTGTTCAGGATCAGGTTCTCTTGCTGCCCGACTACTTGAAAATGACAAAGAAACTGATCCTGCTTCGGCTTTCCAACTCGGGCTTGCGGCAAAGTGCAGAAGACCACCTTTATTTCGACCACGAAGAAGAGGTGGAGTTGAAGCTGCGGTGGTTTCCGAGGCATTCCGTGCATGCGCAAGTCCTCAGTGTTTACGAGGCTTTTCTGGGCCAGATCTTGAGCTTTGTGGAGGAAAACATCACAGAAATAAGCTTGAGGCGTGCAAGGAACTATGCTGTGAACATGAAAATCCATCACACAGAGCGGCAGAGGCAAATCGCCCAACGTTGGATCACGATGATTGAAAATGCGGCTCCCACATTGGCAGCCAACACACCTCAGCATGAGCTCCTCGAAAGAATTGACTACGAGCCTTTTGGCGGTGGTGCGATGAAGCACGACATTGACCACAGCAAACCCCAAAAGCTGGTGTTGAAAGACATGCTGGAGTTGGCTCTTCTGGATCTGATCGAAAGAGGGTCTTCAGCTGGTCCGGAAGCCTACCTGATGTTTCCTCCGCCTTTTGTGGAGTTTCTGAGTGTGCCAACCCTTTACGGTCGGTTCGGATTTCGCCACTGCGATGCCTCAACACAGGGTAGCTTTGCCCATGAGCTTTCTCAGGTGTTGGGAGGAGAGGGTGAAGGTCGTGAGTATTGTGTTTCTTTGATACACTTCACACTGAAAAATCTCGGACTGGGAAACCACTAGTTTTGCATTTTAGACCGCTTCTGCGCGAAATGAAAGGAAACTGAGATGAACGTCGCTTTCCGTTGGGTTGGATTTTTAGCTTCTGGGTTGTGGGTGTGAGTTGTCAGCCGGGCGGCAGCACGGTAAAAAACACGACTGAAGAACAAGAGAGTCAGTGGCACACAATGGCCACAGCTCTGAACCGTGCATTGGCAAATTATCCAGAAGGCTCAGAGCTTCGTCGATTGATCGTCTGGATTGGAGACAGGCGTCTCACACAAGTGTATTTTCCCGACACGGTGCGCAGGCCGCAAATTGCCCTCTTTCCTCTCTTGGAACGCAACGAACTCGCCGCCCTTAAAGAAGCGCATTTGGCATCAGGCGGTCGTGATGAGTCCTTCGTGTACCGGGAAAACATGAGCAGCCAGGCACTTCATAAAGCCGTTCAGGAGCACTATGTGAACGCTGTGGGCAAAGGTGACCCGCTGGTTGTCGCTTTCAATTGGAACGCCGCAGCCTGGACAGCCGAGCAGCCTGAAACAGGCTCAGATTCCTGGTTTTGGCAGCTTGCGGAGGGAAAAATTCTTGGCCCAGAGTCTCAGCTGGAGACACCATTGCTGACCATTGCCATTGGGGTTGACCATGAGGCCACTCAGCCCAACTGGATGGGCGAGAAAAAGTCACTGCTGCGTTCGCTCTTTTTTCTCGGCGCGGATGCCAACTACCAAGCTGCAGACTCATGGATCGACGAG
>JANQPW010000450.1 GCA_028285285.1 Silvanigrellales bacterium | reverse complement strand
TTTGGGTGCAATCCGTGGCTGCAGTCACCTACCAACACTTCATGGAAGCCTCCGAAAGCAACTTTGCAAAGTTTGTGAAGAACCTTGACCAGCTCCATTCTCGCATCAAGGTTTCTTTTCCCAAGCTCAATCCTCCTTCCTTTCATTGCGAGGAAAAGGACTCTGAGACCCTCTTGGTTTCATACTTTTCAGAGAGAAGTGGCCTAACCCGATTCGTTGAAGGTATTTTCGTAGGTTTGGGAGACTATTTTGACGAAAAGGTAAATGTCGAAGTTGTGGGAAAAAAAGAGAATGGAGTGGAGTATGACCGCTTTAGAATCACCCATCGTCAGCAAAGGCACAGCGATGAAAAGCAAACCCGTCCATCATCGCATTGAGCCCTCGCAACTCGAGATTCTCTGCCCCTTCCATTTTTTCATCGACAAAGACAAAACCGTCAGCGCGATTTCAAGAAGGCTCCAAAAACTGTGGCCCCACCTGACATGTGGAGAAGATGTTAACGAAGCCTTCCACCTCCATCGCCCTCCAGGTGTGAAATCTCTTGGACAAATTCTTGATTTCTCAAATCTGCTCGTGCACCTCTCACACTCCGATCTGCCCGACCTGATCTTCCGCGGCCACCTACTGAGCGATGAAAGGGGGTGGCTCTTCGTAGGAACACCTCGCGTGACTCAGGTGAGCGAACTTCCGAACTTCGGACTGACTCTGAGTGACTTTCCGCTACATGACAGCGCCGGAGATATTTTGATGGCCATGGAGGCCAGCCAAACCCTGCTCCAACAAACACAGGAAATGGCCGATCGGCTCACAGCTCTCAACTCCAAGCTGGACTCCATTGTTGAACAGAGAACCGCGGAGCTTCAGTCAAAGAACAGAGTTGTGCGCGGAATGCTCGACAATCTCCGACAAGGTGTCTTGACCCTCTCACTTGACGACGCTGCAAACCAGGTCAAGATCAACCCGGAGTACTCACCTTTCCTCGAAAGAATTCTCGAACGGAACCACCTCAGCGGCAAACCATTCTCCGAAACGGTTTTTTCTCAGGCTGATTTGTCAAAAGAGTCCATTGACAACCAAGAACTCGCCATCATGCACACCCTCGGCGAGAGCAGTATTTTGTTCGAATTGAACAGAAGCCACCTTGTGCGCGAGTGCCAGATCCGATCTCTCCATGGTGGCGATAGAAAGCGCCTTGAGTTTGACTGGAGCGTGATTGTGAACAACGATCAGCAGGTCACACAAGTGCTTGTTGTGATCCGCGACGTGACCGAGGTCACCTCGTTGCGGCACGCAGCACAGTCTCACTCTGAGGAAATCGAAATCATCGGTGACATCCTCGCCACGAATCGACAGCGTCTGCCCGATTGTCTCGATGTCACTTTCACTGTCTTGGAGAACTTCGAAGAACTTCTTGAACGAAACACAAAGATCAGCCACCTGCCCTTTGAAGACATGCTTCGCGAATTGCACACACTGAAGGGCAACCTCCGTGTCTGCGGTCTGGATCGCCTTCCCAAAATGATCCACCTCTTTGAAAAAGATCTTCATGATCTTTCTCTCGACGGTTTCTCCGCTCTGGCAAAAGGTCCAACTTCACCTCGGCAAGTGGGCTCCACTGCGTCGGAAGCTCCCCTAGAAGGGCGTGAAAAACTCATGTGGCACATTGAAGAAATTGAAAAAATTTGTAGGAAATACCAAAACATTCTAAAAAGATGGTTCCCCAGCCTAGAACCAAGCGATACGAATGCGGACGATCTTTCTTCTCTGGTGCTCTCTCTTTCCAAAGAACTCCATGCAACAGCCCGTGAAGCCGGAGTTGCCCCTCCACAGGTGCGAGTGCAAGGCGATCGACTGACTCTCTCAAAAAGCGAAGCTAAAGTGCTCGAGAATGCATTTTTACACATTTTTCGAAACGCTATCGCACACAGTTTCGTTCCCCTACATGATGGGCGCAGAGGCGCGGAATCGGCAAATCACAATGGTGAGATCACCGTTCGTTGCGCGAGTAAAGACAACCAAAGCTCCGCGACTATTTCAGTTTGGGACAACGGCCGAGGGCTTCATCTCCCTTCCATTCAGCAAAAAGCGCAGGAATTGGGCATCTCGTCTCAGGGTGAAAGCGTGAGTGATCTCGACCTGGCCTCACTGGTGTTCCGTTTTGGGCTTTCAACAGCACATCATATCAGTGAAATTGCTGGCCGCGGCATTGGGCTCAATGCCGTTCGAGAAGACCTCGAGCGTGAAGGTATAACCATAGAAATTGCTTCTCAAGGGCAGCCCACACGCTCGGGTTACTTCCCCTTCCAGTTCGTGATTCAGTTTCCTAAAAACAACCAGGTTTTTGAGCTCTAGCGGGCACAAGCTTCTCTAGCAGAGTGGAACGCTCGCAGGGGGGAGGCTGTGGAGCCCACACCCGGACTTGAACCGGGGACCTCTTCCTTACCAAGGAAGTGCTCTACCGCTGAGCTATGTGGGCAACAGACCTTCGTTTTATCGGAAAACACCCAGCTGTCAAGTGAGCACCCAGGGAAGAACAACACCGTCTTTAAGAACTTGTTGATTGAATCTGACAAGAAACGCGGCTATTAACGACAAATTGCCCTGAGTGTTGTTGCCAGATCCACCGCTGACCTGAAAATCCTGAAAAAACTTTGTAACTCTGGAGAATCGTTTGACTCGGTTCGCGCTTCAAGATCGCCGACCCCACACCCTCAGTGTGCTTTTTTTAGGCATTGGGCTGTGCCTTCTTTGGGCGTCTAACAGGCCTAGACAAGCTCTCGCCTCTGGGTTTCAGGGCTCAGACCAGCTGCACCCCAGCCTCTTTGAGGTCTGCCGGCTCATTGGCCTCACAGACACCGACCTTGCTCTCCGCACCCTTGCCGACCTCGCCCGTGGAGCTCGCAACCCAGAAATGGCGGGTTTCATGAAGCAAAACCTCCACACGGTGCGCTCAGCCATATCCTCCATCGCAGGGTCTTTTGGCCGCTGC
>JANQPW010000444.1 GCA_028285285.1 Silvanigrellales bacterium | reverse complement strand
AGCCTCCTGAATGCGTTTGGCACGCTGGTAGAAGCGCGCTTGTTCCTTTTTGAAGCGTCCTTGTTCCCTTTTAAGGGCACGAAATCTCTCGGTGAGATTTCTTTGTTGTTCTGATATCCGACTTTCCAGAGATTCAATGCGACGAATGTCCTGTCCAACATCTGGAACATAGCCAGACAGTTGTCGGGAAATAGTCTTGTCCCAGCCTGCAGACTGATAGAGGCTAGGTTGGCCATTGTGAAGGGAAGAAACCTGAACTTCTGTCAGCTCGAGAGCCGAAATGTTTTCTTTGACAAGAGCGCTTGTGGGCAAGTGTGCTGTCACCGTAAAGGAAGACCTTTGCCCCGGAGCTGTTGAGTGGGTCTTTGTGGCCTTTACGTAGACTCGACCATCAGCGTCTTCTCCGACGATCTGCATTTTAAGATACTTGAGGGGCTGAACGGAGGACTGTCGGATTGTGCTCAACGAATCTGGGCTGGTCGTGGTCGCCTTTTCGAGTTCGTCTGCCGTATCATTCTTTCCGTTGGCCGTTGAAGGTGCCTCTGGAGGAGTGAATTGAAGGTCTTCAGGAATAGTAACAGTGAGATAGTCTCCGGGCAAAAGCTGAGACTCATCTGAAAAGAGGTCGGTTGGTCTGCGGCTGTCAGCAAAGATGCTTCCTGTAGAGGAGCCTTGATTTCGCGGGGAAATGCGAGCCGTTTCACGCTTCACGTAAACTGGCTCGGACCTTTTCTGTGCAGCCACCGCAGCAGTTGGGCTGGGTAGGGGAAGTGGCCGAGATCTGCCTTGTGTCAGACAGCTTGACAATAAGATGGCAAACAGAAGCAGTATTCCCACAATGGTCACACGAACCACAAAGCTACTTCGCAGATCACGAAAATCTTCTTCGCGAAGTGAGCGGCGTGTGGCCTGAACCAAATTCCAAAAAAAATCACAGATGTGGTTTGCAGCCGAAACATAGTGATCAAGCATTCGATTCCACGACTCACCGGGAGAAGCCTTGTTTTTTTCAATTTGCATGTTCAACCTCTCCCCGTGCGACAACTCGTGCGCGCACAACCTGGCGCTTGCGATTTCCGCGGGCAACTTCCACCGGGATCATTTCCCCAAGAGTGCCTTTTTTGAGCGCCTTGGCCTGGGTTTGTAGATGAAGCCCAGTAGGAGTGCTCAGTCTGAGAGTGACGGTGTCTCCTCTTGTTACGTAGGTTGGGGAGGCGAGGGCCTGCGGAGTAATGGCACTCATTGTTCTTAGTTTCTGTTTGACAATGAGTTGGCCCATTCTTTTGCGGGAATCTTCGGCTTCGGCATGTGTGAGAAAGCTCTGCCCGGGCTGGCATCTGACCAGACCAAGACATGCCAGCACTTTACTGTTGCCGAGTTGAAAGGTTTGACCTGGCGTCATGGGTGCTGTTGTGAAAACCCCAAACTTGAGATCGCTTTCCTCAACTCGAGCTTTCCATGCGTGCCTCTCGTGTTCCTTCGTTTCCCCATCGGCCACCGTCAGTGTTTCAAAGGTGAGCTCAAACTGGCGGAGTCCTCTTCCTGTAGTCGCAAAGCGCACACTCTCTGGTGCAAGCAGCTGGGTGTCGTGTCCACTCTCACACCGCAGGCAGCGAACACGAAGCCTTTTGTGACGTAGTGTGACCTCAAGGGCAAGCTCCATGCGGGAAACTTCTTCAATAAAAGCTGAGGGCTTTGGAAAGGCTGTTCTGAGGGCTTGAACGATCATATCCTTCTGAGCAGATTGACTCAGCTCAGAACCGTTTATGCCCGCAAAGGAGAGGGTCGCAAATGCAGTTGTGGAAAGCAGATCAGAGATCACTTTGTTATCTCATTTGGTTGGTTGACGCGAGCATTTCGTCGCTGGTTTTGATCACTTTGCTGTTGAGCTCGTAAGCTCGTTGGCCTTGAATCATTTGGACCATTTCTTCAACGATATTGACGTTACTGGTTTCCAAGTTTCCTTGGCTGAGGAGCCCTGTTGCGTTTTCCCCTGGGTTGGTGACCACCGGCTCACCGCTGGCTGGAGTCTGGGTGTAGAGATTTCGCCCTATCGATTCCAGCCCGGCAGGATTGATGAAATTGGCCAGTTGGATCTGTCCAAGGTTCCGGGGCTCGACCTCTCCTTGCACTTTTGCTGTCACAATACCATCCATTCCCACAGTGAGATCCGTCGCTTCAGGAGGAACCACGATTTCCGGAACAAGCGGGATTCCTTCAGAAGTGACCAACCGACCATCGGCTCCACGCTCAAAGGACCCATCTCGAGTGTAGGCAATGTTGCCATCGGGTGTCTGGATGCGGAAGAACCCGCGACCTCTGATCACAAGGTCTGTGTCGCGGCCAGTGATTTGGATGGCCCCTTGCTCAAAGTTCTTGTCGATGGAGACCAAACGCACCCCATTTCCCACCTGGATTCCCCCCGGGGCAACGGTGCCATCGCTGGAGTTGAGGCCGGGTGCCTTCATGTTTTGATACAGCAGATCGTTGAAATGGGGGCGTGACTTCTTGAATGCTGTTGTGTTCACATTGGCAATGTTGTTTGACAGTGTGTCGACAAGCCGCTGCTGCGCGTCCATTCCAGTTGCTGCAGTTTGAAGACTTCTGAGCATGAAGGAGCCTCACTCTTGGTTTTCGTCTTGATTTGTAAGATAGTGGTTTCTGTCTATGAGATGACTGAAAACATTTCCTTTAGGTCCTGATTGAGGGCGGAAAATATTGAGCAGGAGCGCAGCGCCATCCATGATTTTTGAACGAACCGAAGTCCTCAAGAGCTTTGATGGCGGGGATATCTTTTTCCGTTGTTGCACGCCCAGGGTCGCCCAAGGGGAAGATGTAAAGATTTCCGGTCTTGTTGTTGCCGTGCATGGTTTTGGCGAGCACAGTGGCCGCTACGGACATGTTGCCGAGTTTGTGTGCAAAAAAGGCCTGGCGTTTGCATCTTTTGACCTGCGAGGCCATGGGCATTCAGGTCCCGCCCGAGGAGATGTGGAGAATTTGCATTCACTGATCTTAGATGTGATCTACGTGGTGAATCATGCCCTGCGGATTTTGGGCTTTGCAGGGAACGCCTCAAAGCGTGACGACTTTTTCTTTGGGCTTCTGGGGCACAGTTACGGTGGGCTTCTCGTGACCTATGCCGCGAGTATTTTGGCAGAGTCTTGTCCACCTATTTTCCTGAGGTCTCCCTGCTACAAGGTCAAGCGTCGTTTGCCTTTTTGGAAGCGCCAGGCGGCACTGATCTTACCCCGGGTTGTTCCCGATGTGCGGGTTCCTCTTGATATAGATCCGGATGTTGTGAGCAAAAACCCCAAGAACAACATAGACTACGTGCAGGATAAATTGAATCTCAAAGAGGTGACAGCACGTTTTGGTCGAGTTTTGATCGATAGCATGGAAGAGACCAATATTCGCAATGCCATGGGTCAGATTTTGGCGCCCGTGACCATCTGTTACGCGGGCGGAGACGAACTCGTCTCTGCTGAGAAAACAGAAGAACTTGCCCCATTTTTCACAGCCGGAAGCCTGTTTATGGATAAGGTTGAAGATGCGGGACATGAAATTTTCAATGAGATTCCAGAATACCGTGAACATGCCTTCGCTTCCCTTGGAAATTGGATCGCATCGGCTGGTGTGCCAGCGTGATTCGGCTGACCGGTCTTGAGAAATCGTACGGAGAGCAACAGATCCTTCGTGAGGTGAGCCTCCATTTTCGGAGGGGAGATCGCTATGGATTGGTTGGGGCAAATGGTGCCGGCAAAACAACTTTATTGCGGATCATTTCTGGCGAAGAGAGTGCTGATCGAGGTGAAGTGATTGCTCCCCGGAATTGCCGCTTGGCCCACCTTCCTC
>JANQPW010000440.1 GCA_028285285.1 Silvanigrellales bacterium | reverse complement strand
TTCTAGGTGCGTTGTTGCTGGTTTGTCCAGCGGTTGTCCTAGCCGGTGAGCTCGAGAGGGTTCCTGTTCATTTTGTTGTGTTGAGCTCCCATGAAGAAGTTCATCACTTTGCAACTGCTGAGCAGTTCGAACGTGAAATTCAGAACTTGAATGAGAACTTTGTTTCGGAAAAACGAGTTCCTTTGTTTTCTTTTTTTCAAAAGTCTGTTTCGCACTACGAAGATATTGAGAACAGCAGCTGTGAATGGCTGCGACTTGGCGATCAGTCTGAAAAACCTCCCAAGGAGCTTCGAGGAAAGCTTTTCGAGGAGTGTGATGATCCCTTGGTTCGCGACCGGCAGGCGATCAACTTCTACGTTTTCCGCTCCACCTACGAGGGGAACGATCCTTGGAAAAACAGTTATGCCGGTTTTTTGAAGCCATGGCTGCTTGTCAATTGGGAGAGAATGAAGACCCGTCATATGGCTGCACAGGAGCACGAAATGGGCCATGTGTTTGGGCTGTGGCACACGTTGGCCTGCGGCTCCACGACAGAGACTCCAACCGACTTCATGGCCGCAAAAAGTGACCTTTGCGACGGAGGGGCTGGTGATCGAAGCCAGGGCCTGAACCTCCTTCAGGTGGCCGCGGCCAGGTTCGGGTGGAGTTGGTTGAAGAGACAATTGCGGAAGGGAGATCCTCTCCAGCCCTGATCGTGACGCTTGAAGTTGGCAGGGTGCCCGCATAGAATTCTGGCGAAAGACATTTACAGAGTGGGTCAAAGCAACCCCTCTTGCCGGGAGCGAACATGAAGCAAACACATTTGTTACGGGCCGCGTTGTGCGCATCTGTCACTTTTGGCGCTGGCTGCGACGGAGATGATGGCGAAGGCGGTGGTCAGGTGATCTCCAATGCTTCTTTGATCAAAGGGCAAGATGGTGTTGCGAGTTTGGCTCTGGCCAACAACGCCACTGTCTGCTCCGCAGACGCAACGGTGTGCACACCAGACAATCTGTCTGGTCGAGTGTTTGCGGCTGGGGCTATGCTGCAGAGCCCTCAGGGTGGGGGCGGCTACAACATGACCTTTTTGGCCAACAGTGAGGGTATCATCCAAGATCCCTCTCAAGAATCCCACCCTGAAGGCGTGTTGGCTTTTAACCTGCTCAACCCCGTGAAGTTTTCAGGGCTCATTTCCATTCCCTCGGAAGACAACATGCCTGAGAATCCGCAAATCAATCGGGTTGAGTCGTACTTTGATTACATCGATGCCACCCTCACCATTTCAGGGTCGGGAAGCACGGATCTTGATGGAAAGCACACCATTCGCACAGTGTTTCGTAAAACAGCGACGGTGGACGACGTGACCGGAAACGAACTTCGTGTGGGCGAAAAGCTGATCAAGAAAGATGGGGAAACAACTTTTCGATGGTGTGACACAAGCTCCTGCACCCACACAACTCGACCCGACTCGCCTCTTGTTTCCTCTACCATTGTGAGTGCGGCAGCTGAGGCAGGGCAGCGGGAGGGCAATGGCAACTATGCTCTGTACAGCATCGACTTCGACGCTGCATTTCAAGTCACCTACGAGCAGATTTCCGATCCCAGCCGGTTGTGGACGCTCACCTTCAACGTGACCCGCGCGTTGACCTTTCAGAACAAGATTTCGACCTACAAAACCGAGGCTGAGCTCGTGGCGGGTTTTGAGCTGGGCTATGGCAGCAACTCTGGTGGGGGGGTGTCGAACGAAAACAAGATCACGTCAACGCTCACCATTGGCGAAGCTGGGAGCGCGAACTGATGAGTTTGTTGAAAATTGCGGCAAAGCGGTTGAACGCTGTTGAAACAAGTCGAAGAAAGATTTTGGTGGTGTCTGTTTTGTCGCTGAGGGGGAAGGTCAGGTTGTGTTTCCGACGAATGAGGCTGATTCATGACAAGCAAAGGAGTGATGTACGAAAAATCGTATTCCAGAGAATTGATGCGCATTGCCTTGGAAGATCTGGAGGCTGCAAAAGTTCTGTTTCGTGCCAAGGTTCGGAGAACGGAAAATGTCTTTCTTTTGGCACAGCAGGCACTTGAAAAGGCGTTGAATGCATTGCTTTGCTCCCGAGGGCTTCCTGTTCCTCATTTGCATGAAATAGGAATTTTGATCGATCGCATTCCTGATGATCTCAACCCACCGTTTGGGAATGAATTCAATTCCCTCACCGAATATGCGACGATTCGACGATATCTTGAGGGCCGCGAATGCCCTGATCAGGAGACCATCAATGAGGCGCTCAAAAGCATTGAAGCTGCAGTGGTGTGGTGCGGAGAGCGAGTCAAAGAAAACTAGACGGAGCCTAGGTTTATCTCGAATTTTCAAGACATGCGCTCCTGTTTCTCTAGCGCAGCAGCAGTGATAAAATGATTACGAAACCCTGATCTTGAATGCTCGGCCTGTCCGACAAAACGGGAGTCATCCGCCAGTGCGATCATTGAAAATGAAGCTGTTGAGTTTTGCGTTGGCCGTTTCTCTGGCGCCGGGTTGTGTGCCCCAACAAACGGAGAACTCGGAATCCAAGTCGATCAGGAATGTGCTCCAGGCGGGTGTTGTGGGGCTTTTCTATGTGGGTGTCTTTGTTGTGACCGATTTCTTGGACTATCAGGATGTCACGGCCGATCAACAGGCCTTGGTTGCAGCCCATGATTTCATGTCTCGTAAGGTGTTTATGGAAGCAGAAGAAACTTCGGACGGCATTGTTCGGCTTTCGCTGAGAATTGGGGAGGACAGCGAGCGCCAAAGCGCAACTCTCAACACCAACGACCGGGTCTTGAAAGTTGGTGAAAAAACTTATGCCTACAGCCTCAATCAGCACACCAAAAGAGTCTCGTGGCATGACTCTGATTCGAGTTTGTTCGATCCACGCTTTCACACCAGTTGCATTGGTTTTGGAGAGCTGACCAACTGTCAGGTTCACACCAATGTTGCTGGGGATCCCCTTCTTTGGATCTTTGAAAGGGGTTTTTCTGTCACCTTTTCCAATGCAGAAGCGGCAAAAGAAGGTGAGTCAAAGCGTTCTGTCAAGAATGGAATTGTCATGGTGAACTATCAGCCGGGGTTGTCGAGTGAAATTGGTCTGGCGGCTTTTGCGCTAGCGCTCTACACTAGCATTGGCGCGAGAATTGCCCTGACACTTCTCCAGGGAATTCGCCTGCTCTCTACGGACCCAAATGCCTCCAAATCAACATCGGGTGAGCCTGAGCCCAACACGAGTGATTCCAAATGAAAGCTCTTTCTGCGATATGTTGTGCTCTCCTCCTTTTGTTCTCCCAAGCTTGTGTGAAAAGACTCGCCGTTCAATCGAGCCAAGATGCTTCGTCGGTCAGCTCTGATTTGAAGAACACTCCCACCTTTTCCATTCCGGCCTTTCGCCTTTCTGAAGCGCACATTCAGCGGGCAAAAGATGACTGCCGATTGCTGCGAGACCTCACGGTTCATGGCTTGGCTGTTTTGGTGTTTGCTTTGGGCTCGTGTCCACTGGCGGCCCTGGCCGACACTGCCCCAATAGCTGTGGAAGATGGGTTTTTCGTGCCCATTGCCGCTGAAGCACAAGATCAGATTCTTCCCGGAGTGAAGCGAGGCTTTATTGATCTCACAGGGCCAGAGGGGGTGCCAGATGACATCGTTGACATGATCCAGGTCGTGGCCCCCATCCGCTCCTGGTTTTCAAACGACCATCTCAAGGTGCGGATCTTCCCAGGGCGTCGGATCTCCTACATGGGCCGAAATGTGGTGCAGTTCACCAGAGCGTCAGACTCAGAAGTTCCTCTGGGAATGCTGAGCGGTGTGGACTGGAACGACAAAGCTCATTCTCAACCAAAGTTTGATGCAGCTGTTCTCACCACGGGTTCCCAAGGGGCCTTGGTCATTTCTTGGGTGTTGGAAAAGTACCAAGGGGTGCTTTCCGTTCCTCACATGTTCCTTTCGCATGCCTTTGCTTTGTATCAGGGAAACGGCGAGTGGGTGCCAGGTGAGGTGAGCATTGGAGGGTTTAAATATCCAGGCATCTTCAATTCCTTTGACCTTCTCAACAAGTATCTCCAGGGCGATGCCAAGGCCATCTTGACCGACTTGGTTCTGAAGTCGAATGACAGCGATCTTCACCTGAATATCGATGATCACATCTACCAAGACTTTCAAGACATGGATGGTGACGGTCTCGATGACTACGTGATTGTGATGCGCCCGTATCACAGTGTGGGAGCGGTGCGGCATCGTGATGGCGTTGTGGTTTACTTTCGAAACATCACTGAGCCGGGCTCATTGGATATTCAGCTCAGTGACCAGCCGGTGCAGGCCGTTGTGAAAAATCTCTTTCGAGTTTTGGGTGTTCGCTCTGTTGATCTGGAAGAGTTCAGCATTGAGCTCGGGAAGCGCCCCGGTGGCGCCAAGGGTGATCTGGTGCTGCGGTTCAAAAACAAACTCACACAGAAGACCACTCTCATTTTTGCCATCAACACCGGCAAAGGAGGCGAGCTGTCATTTGAGTTGAGCAAAAAACAGTCGGTCCCCACTCCCAACTGTGTGGGGCCGCACCTGCTCAACCCGCGGGAGATAGGTGCTTTGAAAGACGACACCTTTCAGGCCGATCTTGGAACACCTTCAGCCGATGTGGTGACTTTTTGTGAAGGCAAGCTCAGCGAAGAGCAACAAGAAGTGCTGCATTTGGATCGAGATAGGGCTTGGGGATACATGCTGAATCCTGTGGTTCCCACAATCCCCGACAATTAGCGCCCCAGCTGGCGAATAGCCGCTCGCAATCGGTCTTTGACAACAGGAAACACATCTTGTTCCAGAGTGAGCAGTTCGGAATCGGTGAAGCGACTCAAGACCCAGTCTTTAGTGGCTGATTTGTGCTCAGGTTTGCCAATTCCCACCTTAATCCGGTGGAAACCGTCGTCCGCCAAACACTTGAGAATGTCACGCATGCCGTTGTTGCCACCATGACCTCCGCCTTTACGGGCTCGAACGCTCATGGGTGCCTGGTCAAGGTCATCAAAGACCACGACCAGTTGCTCGGTCTCCAGCTTGTAGAAGCGCATGAGCTCCGAGACCGGACCACCACTGAGGTTCATGTAGCTTTGGGGTTGGAACAGGATGAGTTCTGTCGATTCCCAGCGGCCACGGGCAAACAAGCCGCCATGCTTCGTTTGGTTCAGGGAAACTCCCATTTCCTCAGCCAGAGTTTCCACAAATAAAAACCCGACATTGTGCCGGGTTTTTGAGTACTGGTCGCCTGGGTTCCCCAGGCCACAAACAACGAGCATTATGACTTGGCCAGAGTGGCCAAAGCGAGATTGGCCTGGCTGTTGACGGTCACGCCTTCAGGCAGGGGAAGGTCACCCAAATAGGCCGAGTCTTCCACCTTCAGTTTGGAGACATCGACATCAAAATGATGGGGAATGGCTTTAACCTGGCATTTTACGCGGAGAGAGCGGCGGTGAATGCGAAAGCGCCCCTCTTTTTGCT
>JANQPW010000041.1 GCA_028285285.1 Silvanigrellales bacterium | reverse complement strand
TCCCCCGCGCGCCTCGTTATGAGCTGAGCAACCCACTGAGTCAAAACGCTGGGGTGCTGCCTCGCGAATGAAGCTTCTGTGCAAGCCCATCAACAGACTGGCTTCAAAGCCCGCAAAACTTTTTGCACCACGCCCGGTGGCACTGAAGAGCGCCAGGCCACAAAACCAGGGTTGAGGAGAGTTTCACGTGCATAGCTGAACTCACCTTGGGGGGCCTCCAGGCTGATCATCCCTCCCCCCGTTGCCAACAGTGCTGCCTGCCCCGCAGCAGTGTCCCACATCGAGGTGGGTGTCAGCCTGAGGTAAAGATCGCCGGCGTTGTCGAGGCCGTTCTGGACCAGACGGCAAAACTTGAGGGTACTGCCCAGCCTGTGAAACTGCGCATGCACTCCCTCTGCTGCCAACCTCTCCTGCTCAGAGGAGCGATGGCTGCCACTCAAATAAATGGAAAGCGGTCGGCGAGCGCTACCCAGCTCCTCAGAAACTGCCAAAGCGGGAGCCCCATTGGCGCTCTCCTCAAAGCCTCCCCCCAGCACCGGCTGGGGAGTGAGAGACTCCGATCTTGTGCTCCAAACCCCCTTGATCTCAGAACCTCTGCCTTCAGTGGCCGAGATTTTGCCGTGGAGCGCCCAACCCTGACGCAGGCTTGAGTCGCGCCACCCGCACAGGATCTCCCGGCTCACGGGAGCGTAGACCAGCCCAAACACGGGTTGGTGCCCCACGACGAGACCAATATTGAGTGTGAATTGACCATTTTTCTTCACAAACTCTTTGGTTCCATCCAAAGGATCCACCAAAAAAACGGGTGCACCAGCACGAAGGTGAACCAAGCCCTTCGCGTGACTCGACTGGTCTTCCTCACTCAAAACAAAGTGAGGGGTTTGGGTGGTGAGGTGTTGATGAAGGAGACCATGGGCCCGTTCGTCGGCCTGGGTCACGGGGCTAGCGTCATCTTTTTCGCGCACGTTGAAGTCAGAGCCGTAAACCTCCAAGATCTCTTGAGATGCTTGCAAAACACAGCCCATCAAAGCCTGGAGATCCAGCTCCCAGGGCGGAGCAGGCACTTCTTTCCACAAAGATGCTTTGCCCTCAGATTTCAAAACTGTCTTTCACAAACAACACAGGAAGAGATTCCCCCCACACCCATGTTGAGCTTAGCTCCCAGAAAACGGCGATCGGCACTCAGGTCAATGCTTCCCGCTTCATCAAAAAGGAGGTTCATTTTTCGATCGAGCACAGCCTGGCTCACATCTCGCTTGGCCATTCCAGAAGCAGGGATCTGAACACTCGTTCCCTGAAGACTTGGAGCCAACATCTGGGCGGTCAGCTCCCACCCTCCACAGGCAGCCATACCATGTCCAAAAAGACCCTTACGCGCACTCAGTAACGCATCTGGCCCCACGAAGGCCTTCACATGATCGAGTTCCTGGGTGTCTCCCGGAGTTCCCGTGCAATGCAGGTCCCACGAATGGACTGCATTTGCCTGAACTCCAGCGGTGTCGAGCGCTTTTTGAATGCAGTGCTGCGGCCCTTCCACAGACGGGGTGATGACATGCTCTCCATCACTGGTCACAGCAACACCCCGAGGTGTCACACCCAAAGACTTCAGCCCTGCTTTCTGCGCCACATCATCTCGACAGAGAATCCAAACACAAGACCCACCAGAAAGGTGTGTTCCTCGCAGTTCCGTGAGGGGATGAACGACTGAGCCGCCGAAGGCTGCCACTCGAGCGGCGTGAAAAGCAGCAACAATTTCTGAAGGAGGATCGCAGTCCGTTGCCCCCACAATGGCCACATCAGCATTTCCAGAGTGGATTTCATCCAAGCCCAAGCGCATGGAAAGGGCAAAGGTGGAGCAAGCTCCCGACACGCCGGCCGTGAGGCCATGAGACTCCAGCAGCATAGAAACCTGCGCAGAGGCGAGGTTCGGGATGTTCCACAAAACATTTGGGCTCACGGACTCCCAAGGCGGCACGGGGCACCGGAACCGACGACGCAGCGTCAACCGATCGGTTGCCTTGGCCTTGAGCTGGTTGATGAGGCTGGTGCCGTCTTGCAGCAGGGCCCGCCGCTCGATCTCCTCGTGCAGAGCCAGAAACTCTTTCAACTGAGGGCTTTGCTGGGCAAAGTGCGCGTAGAGAGCCGCCGACGCTTCGAAGGCCACCCATTCGTTGGTCACCTCACGTGGGTCCAGAAAACCATCGGGCAGATCACCTTTCGCCAGGGCGGCCTCAGCCAACTCCAGCCCCCAGAAGCGATCCCAAAAGAACTGAGCCTTTTTCAACTGGTCGTGTGCGGACATCACTGAACGGGTGTCGCCCAAGCCCGTTCCAATGAGGGTGGCAACCCGGTCGCGGCGCCCGCGAATGAAGTCATAGAGACCCTCACACTGCCGCAACGCTTCAATGGTGGCACCAAGACCATACTGCACAGCTTCCCCAGCACTTTTTTGGAGTTGAGCAAAACGCTTTTCATTCACATGCTCAACAATCCAGTCTCGGTAGTCGCCAAAGT
>JANQPW010000324.1 GCA_028285285.1 Silvanigrellales bacterium | reverse complement strand
CGCCTCGGGTTTGCTCCAGGCCAAGGGCACACTGCAGCCCGACCTTGCTGTGATCGAAGGCCGCGTTCTTCGTTGCGTCAATCAACCCCGAGCTGCGGTAGATGGCGCTGGCTGCATTGGATGCGTTGGCCGGATCATGAAGCAGCGAAGCGAACCAAGCATTCATGCGAAACTTGGAGCCATAGGTCTCCATCTCGTCCGCACCGGTGAGGCCGAGCGGTGTGCTGCTCAGCCTTCCGATACCAAGCCCTTCCAAACGCCGAGCTCCCTCCTCAAAAGCAAACTTGCGGAATAGATTTGGCTGCAAGTTCACTCCGCTTTCTTCTATGGCAATGTCGGTCGAGTCAGATCCATTCACGGTTGTTCCATTGTCGCCTGGCTGACCCAAGCGAAAGACAAGATTGGTGGAAACATGATTGACGACCTTGATCGTGACAACGCTGAGTGGCTGTTCACTTGTCTCCTGAGCGAGTGCCCGTGCAGCACTCCATCGAAAAAGAGATGGACCACCCTGCAACGCCTCAGCCATCAACCTTCGAGCATCGAGAGATTGGCCAGCTGTTTGAAGCATCAACCGATTGAAGAGAGATTGCACCGTTGGGCCCAGCCCAAGCTCATGAAATGCATAGGCACCACCCAGGGTGGTGTAGAAAGCACGACGAAGCGCTGCACGTCGACCCATTTTTGCATCAAAAAGCTGCTGTTCCCTGGCCTTTGAGTTACCACTCATTTCGCTCCTTACCTCCTCACAGCAAACGCATAGGACGCCACCAGCGAGGCAATGGCCATCCGGTGTTCATGAGCGCTCGTCGAACACTGAGTCGCCATTTCGGTCGACAGTTCTGCCATTCTCTGAGCATCAATTTCAACGGTTGGCAGGCACCGCTCGAGCATCTTGGTGGCCAACTCCGGGGTTCTGCAGTCGCAATTGCTCGAAGTGAGGTCACAATTGTGTGCCACAACCTGTGCCACGACTTCCAAAGAACGCAGGTAGCTGTCACTGAGAGAGTCGGCGGTTGCCGTTGTGCGCAGGCTGCTTGTCGTGTCATTGAGGCTCTTGGCTTCAATCAGCAAAACATCCACGGGCTGATCGGTCTGTTCCCCCGTTTCCAAACTGAGAAACTCAACTGCGGTTAAACCTCCTGAGAGGTTCACAGAAGTGACATAGCGATTGGAATACGGAGAAACTCGAGAGAAGAACTGTTTCTTTCCGTCGGCCTCAAAATCAAGTTGATCTCCCACAGAAAGAAAGCTCTGCAATTCAAACATGTCCCGAGCCAAGAATGTGTGTGATGCGTTGCCAAAGCACCCCTGAATGGACGCCCGCAACAGCTCGAGACTCTTCACTTGGATCGAAACAAGAGAATCGGCGACGTTTCCATCGTAAATCTGCGTGGTCGTGGAATCAGATCGACTCGTGTCAATCTGAATAAAGTCAACGCCCGGCTCTTCCTCAACGGGTGCCTTCCCCGAAGGGCCTGCGTTAGGGGCTGGAGATTCAGGCTGGGCTGGGGTACTGGGCGCGCCGGCAGACTCTGTTGGGTCCGACCCGGAGTCAGCGCTCGGAGGAGCAACGGGAGTCTCCCCCCCCACAAGACCCAGTTCACCACAGCCCAAGAAGGCTGCAGCACACAGGAGTGAAATCCCAAATTTTCGCAGACTCAGAAATGTTTGGAGCAGACTCATCTTCATCGTTCAATTGCCCTCCTGATTGCCACAGGCGAAGGTTTCCGATGCAAAGTAAGCCTGGAAAAGGGGCATCAGTTTTCCCCCATTGGAGAAGTAGGCTTCCTCCATTTCTTGAACCAGTTCAGAGTTTGTCGAGTTGATATTGCTCACTCCTCGAGGAATATGGCGTGCCATTCCTCTAGGGATTTCACGCCCATCTCCAATGAGAGTGCGCGCGAGATCCTTGACTGAGTTCACAAGAATGGAAGAGTTATCACTGGTAACACATGCCTGTTCTCCCTCGACGTTTCCTGAAGAATCGGGTAACAGACTCGCCAGGAACGCGGCATCGACCTTTGCATTGAAGCTAGCATCTTGTGGGTCGCTGACCCGTCGTCTGTCTGCATTGAGAGCCTCTTTCGCATTTGGAATTGACAGAACATCTGCTCGGCGGAAGTCTTCAGCTGAGAAGTGCTGACCCCAAGATCCGAATGGACGAAACACAATGGATCCATTTGCTAGATTCCGATCAAGATGACAAGACTGGCAGACGTTTCCCGTGTAAGGAATTTGGATTGTGCCAATGGGAGCAAAGGTGTCACCCGCCCTGTGGCCTCGAGTGTCTTTTGATTCAAGACAGTCCGGAAGGGGTGCGATGTTCCCTCCTTTTGGTCCATCTGTGGCAGCCTTGAGAGTCTGGCCCCTAATGAAGAAGTACAGCGTCGCAATGCGGCCGTAGTTGTTGTTGTCATCCAGAAAACTGGTCGGCTTCGACGCTAAGTAGCTGAAGCTAGTGAAGTAGCTTTCACGAAGAGGATTGCTTGAGTTCATTTCACATTGCCCCCAACGCTCACCACTCGGAATATTGACATTGCACTGGTAGAGTTTGGCGGTTGCCCTGGTGACGGGAATGGTATTGCCCATGAGAAGATCAAGATAGGAGCGCGATTCGGCCCCGGTCTCTGGGTCGATGTTTCCCTTAATGAGCTGGTACAGCTCCTCACGCAAATCAGCTGCCTCTTCTTTGGTGAGGCCAGCCTTCAGCACATCATCACCACCACCTGGCACTTCTGAGGGGTCGGAAGATGGTTCGATCTCAGCCGCTCCTGAGAGTTTGTGCGCGAAGTTACGCAGGCCCTTTTCAATAAACTGTGTTCGCCATGGCTTATAGAGCATGAACGCTCGCGCCACCTCTTTTCGCATCGCTTCTGTTACGATATCTTCTCTATTGTACCCAAACTGAGTGAAGAGAGCATAGTCTTCTTCTGTGGGATACCGACCCAACGCATCGAGCGTAAACCTAGCCAGATAGGTTTTGAACTTGACGGGAGAAGGACACTGGTAGTCGAAAGTCACCTTCACGTCTTCACCAAAGGGATTCACAAGCTGATATTCAAGATAGGCTGCAATAGCAACCTCTGGCGCCTCTGTGACGTACCATTCAATAACGCGCAAAAACTCGGTCTCGAGATCCGAATTGTTGGTCAGATCCACTCCCGGTGGCATGCTTTTTGGTTTTGAAAAACCCTCTACAGTGTTCACAATTGCCTGGAAAGCCACATGAGCATCAGGATCTGTGCGAATCACAGACTTCGTGGCTTCATCGAAGTTGAGGGTCCAAAAACTCGCATTTGGTCCTCCGGAGGCGTGGCAGGCTGCACATCGCGACCTGAGAAAATGGCCAACCTCCGCTTCGGAAGCCGGAGTCACACGGTCGAGCTTTGCCTGGAATGCAGCACTCGCGGAAACTTTAGCTGTAGGAAGGGGGTGGGGATCGTCAGGATTTCCCAATGCCGATGGTTTATTCAATCCATTCGGCCCATCTGCAGCTGTGCCTGGCTCTTGTGGAGTTGCTGGTGATGTAGCTCCAGGCGAAGTCCCGTCTTGATTTGTTGGGGGGTTGACTCCCGTGCCGTCCGAGGAAGGACCGTTTGCCGCAGGACTAACTTCAGGAAGTTGATCTGCACAGCGTGACGCAACCATCACCCCGAGTGCGGCGAGTGCTGTGGCCACCAGCGCTGAGAAAAATCGGGTCATGTTCAACTCCTCTACAGTGCGTATCGGAGTCTTTTAAGCTGGCTGAAGTCATTGGGAAGTTATTGAAAAAATTCAGTGCTCTGCCGCCCCAGGTGTTTGTCCCCGAGATGCACTCAGAGAAGATGCTGCCGACGCATCTAAAAAGGACTGCGCATTCTGAACGATCCAAAAAGCTCGGCCGCGCCTGTAGTTTCGGTCATCATTTACCACAGATTCCGCTATCTTGCGTTTCGTTCCCAACTTGAGGCTCTCACTCTTGAGCACAACACGAAGAGCATGATCCCGCACAACGAGAGCATTGTCCCGTAAACCCTGCTTCAAGGCAGAAAGACAGGTTTTCGAACCTTCCTGACCACAAGTTACATTGATCACTGCAGTTTTACCAACCCAATCGAGCCTTTTAAAAAACGAGCGGGGTATGCGCCCTTTCTTGGCTAGACCCGACTTCTGGATTTGTTTCACCGCCCACTCGTAACGGGTCTGCGGCGTCGCCCTTGTGTCTGCGGCCGCAGCAGTTGCTGTTAGCGCTATAGGTAAAGCTAGAAAGAACAGAATTCTCAAAATTTTCATCCCTGTGCTCCTCATCACAACATGCTAACCGCACAAACTCAGCGCGGCGCGGCATGGAATGCTCACGTCAAGAACACGGAATGCTACATCAGTTAACTCTTTGTAAAAGCTTTTTTTATTAAATTTATTTATCTTTGTCTAAAATTCAAACAGCGCCACACCG
The DNA here is from genome assembly GCA_028285285.1 of Silvanigrellales bacterium. GTDB lineage: Bacteria > Bdellovibrionota_B > Oligoflexia > Silvanigrellales > Silvanigrellaceae > JANQPW01. The sequence continues at coordinate 6,178 of JANQPW010000324.1, read as the reverse complement.
ATGAACCTTTAGATATTTTGAAAAAATGCAATTTATTGCAACATTTCAGAGAGGTTTTATCAATGACATCGGAAATCAATGAAAGGGTGTGGTTTTACTACGCTGGCGAAGAACAGGTCGGTCCTCTGCTTCTCGGCGAACTCCACGACGCCATTTCCAACGGAGAGATCACTGAAAGAGACTACGTTTATCGTGAAGGCTTTGGAGATTGGAAACTGCTTTCCGATGTTCCCGAGCTCCATCAAATGGATTCGGGAACATTTCAGGACAACGCCGCCACACAACTCTCCACGCCAGAAAAAAGGGGAGATCTGAGAGTCTCCATCAAAGAGCGTGTGGTTGCCCACAACGACTCATTGGTTGCCTCAGGAGCCCTCACAGACATTTCTATTTCCGGCGTGTTCTTTCAAACAACCCAACAGTGCTTCTCGGTCAACGAAGAGATCAAGATCACACTGAAAGAAGGTAAGGGCCTCGGCAAGCCCATGCACCTCAGAGGAACCGTCGTTCGAAGCGCCCACGGTACCGGAAAACAGCCCGGCTACGGTTTGGAACTCAAGAATCTCGACGATCACACGCGTGCCAGCATCGTCGAGTACGTCAAACGAAACCAGGCCTTTTGAATCAAGCTGAAACAGAAATCGCATGAGGTGACCCGTGAGTCCGACGAAAGAGAAAGAAAAAATGGCCGGCAAAGATGCTCTGCTCCTTTGCGAAAAAGAGCTGGCTCAGCCCAGACTGCGGGGCACAGCTGATCCCAAGAAACACCCCTATGCGAAAGCATACAAATGCCTCTCGGAAGAAGACAAACAAAAGGTTTCTGAACTTGCAGCGTCTAAACTCCTAGAGGCCTTTCAGTCGAAAGAGCGCATCGACACATTACTCTATTTGATCTGCGTCGGTTTCACTTCCGACAACGGTTGGAATGCGGTAAACCGCTTTCTAGAAGCCCAACTTCATCTCACTGGCGATGTGGCATTTTTCCGAGAGGTTGCCATCAGTCTTCTTGAGATCGCTGACACTGAACTCAATGACCCGACCACTAAGCTTCCCATTGCAGAAGCGGCTTTGGTGATTCTCACCGAATTTGGTCTTCTGCTTGCAAACCAGCAGGGCAAGAGTGCACTTGACCACAAAGGGGCTTCTCATGTTGTCGAGTACATTTCCACGAGTCTACTAGCCCGATCAAATGTGAACAGCACGGCCATGCGCATTGCGCTGGTTCATTTCCTAGCCAGCTGTGAGCCCGACCGCAAATCAACACAACAGCTGAATAGGGTCATCAGTCGATTTGGCCACAGTCTCCTTGAAGAAATGCTGAAAGCATTCTTTGATGACAAACGTAAATTAACAGCTGCATTTTTCTTCCTTGTCGAGCATTTGAGTTCTTTTTTTGCCGCATCTCCAAAACTCGCGGAAATGAGCCATGAGGTTCTCAAACACTACATGCTCAAGTATCCTTCTGAATTCCCAACTTTCCTTGCATCGTACTCGGAAGGTGTTCCGAAAGACGTTCACACTCTCACATTGGCCACCAAGCACTTCGCTTTGCTGCAGCGTGCGGCCATCGACGTCTATCAACGACAACTTGCCGAGTCTATTGGCCAGGTCATGATCCGTCACCTCTCTCTTTTCAGAGACATTTCTGACGAGATTCTTCATGAGCAACTGGGCATTGTCATGAGTGTGTTCCGTAGCGAGCCTGCTATCCGCGGCCCTCGCGCCATCATCATTCAAGACTTTTTAGCCGAGGCCCAGTCTCTCATTGGAGATTCTCGAGCAGCACAGAAAATCGTTTCACTCACGCGAGCCAAGCGCAGCAAAGACAATGTGGTTAAGCCCGCCCGCGTTGGGGAAAAACCTTCTCCCCTCGCATCGATGATCTCTCTGGCAAGCTGAACGAGTCCTCTCAAACATGTTTCATGCTTCAGAACACATCGTCATCGTCTTCGTCTTCGTCGATGAAGGCTGACTCGGAGCCGGAGGCCTTCTTCATGGAAGAGGCCTGAGACGGTTCCTGTTTCTTTATCCCACCGCTTTGAGCTGCCGACCTTCGTTTTGGCGGAGGTGCTTTTGAACGAGATGTGAGAGCAGCAACTGAAAACGGCTTAATATCCGCAATGGGCTCCTCAATCGTTCGAATCCCAGATCCGGGGCGTTCTGCCTCAAGGGGGGTTTCGTGCGTCATTGGGTTGGACCCATCCAAGATGGAGTCGGCAAAGTCGACCGAACTCGGATCGGGTGGGGACAACTCAGGGCCGGAGGGACTCATTCCCGACAGGGTGGAAAGCGGATCCGCCGAATCTGCTGCAAGGGCTGTGCTTCTCTCTGAGGCTAACTGTGGCGAAGTTGCTGCAGCACCCATCTGCTCTAGGTGGCGCTCGGCCTTCTCATAGCTGGGATCCAGCTGATGAGCCTCTCTGAACTTCTCCACAGCTTCCGATGGCTTCGACCAACGACGGTACATCAGTCCCATGTTGAACACCACTTTTGCCTTCAGCTTGCGATCCTCAATGGCGGAACTCGCAGCGGAGTAGAGCTTCTTGGCCTTATCAAAATGGTGTCTTCGAACCGCCAGCACAGCTGTGTTGTTAAAGAAACTTCCAGTTTCCTCTTCTGTGAAAGCACCTGTGAAAAACTCGAGGGCTCGATCAGCCTCACCTTGACTGAGGGCCGAGAGCCCCATGCCTTTCCGCCCCAACCGGTTTTCAGGTTCCAGACTGAGAGCTTCCTTATACTTCTCTTCCGCCTGAACAGCGTCACCCTGAACACGCAGCACGTCGCCCATCAAGATGAGCCGCTCCAAATTCTTCGGACTCAAAACGTTGGCTCGATCCAACAGAGTGAGTGCGCCACCAAAGTTTCCTTGTTTCAAACGCACACGTGCCGCAAAATTTGAGACCCTCAAAGACTCTTGTCCGGACTTTGCAAGCCGTGTTGCAATGCGCTCTGCAAGATCAAGTTTGCCCTTTCTAAGACAAAGGTTTCCATACTCCACCAGTACGTCAGGGTTGTCAGGGTAGAGCTGGTAACAATCTTCAAGGATTCGATCGGCTTCACCAAAGTGGCCCATGCGCTGTGCATGACTCAATTTCTGAAAGGCAGATCTCAAGCCCGAAGGCTTTGAAAGCTCCTGAAGCACCGCATCAAGAGCAGTTTTCAGTCTCTCGGACCTCTGCTCAGAACCCACAATTCGAAAAAACACATACTCGGATCCTAGAGACATGAGTTCCGGAGTGATCTCTTCAGCGATCACAACCAGCGGAGTGAAAGAGTGCCCCCGTGTTTGCCTCATCTTTTGGAAAAAAAGGACACTCTCGCTTGCCTCGAGAGAACTATAGTCAACAACAACGCTTGAAATGCCTTTTCCTTGAAGGGTGTCCAGAGCCTGTGGGACTTCTGTTACAAAAGTCGCCGATGCTGGATGAGTCAGCCTTCCCGAAAGGGTCCGACACAGATTGGTGTTTTCTTCATTTGCAGAGAACACTAGGAACTGATTTTTTTTCACTTCACACCTACGACAGCGGAGCCGCACGGGCTCTGGAACTCATTCGGCACGTCTCATCAATTTGCGGTCAAATACCGGCTGAACTTGAGGTCTCTCTTCGGATAGGTGTCAGAACTCACAGAGGAAAAGCTTACCCATCCTCCACTCAAGAGAATTGGCCCTTTGACCGATCTCTGAGATGAAGGAGAAGGAGATATGTGGAAAAACCACTTCTCAAATAAGAAAAACGCTGTGATTGTTGGGGTAAGCGTTCTACTGGCGACTCCAGCGGCGGCCCAAGAGCTCCCCCGAGACTGGACCTCTCTTCGATATGCAGGGATGGGCTTCGCCACCGTCACAACTTCCAACGACTCAGAAAGTGTTTTCTCCAACCCAGCCGGTCTAGCCCGCATGCGCAACCCACGCTCCCGCCGAAAAGTGCACGAAGTGCACTTTCCCCGAGTGAGCATTTCCGCCCCGGAAGGACAGCTACAGCCCGTTGGAAACACACTCTTCACCGCCGCAGATAAAACCCTGCCAACGATATTGCAAAACATTTCTTCGGAAACGGGAAACCACGAAACCCTGGTGCAAACCAACGCGTTCCCCAGCATTGTCATGGGTGGAAAGTCCAAGCCAACTTTCCTCTTCGGTACTTATGGGTCAAGCCAAGTTATCGTCAAACGAGAAACGACGGACGATCCCGGTTTTTTCGATATCACACGCGACACCACAGTTGGCCTGGCACTTGGCATCGCAAATGTGAGCCGCGCTGGAACCATTGCTTACGGACTCTCCGTGCGCCCAAATGCACGCTACTACGAACGCTTAATGGACTACTCTCTCTCTGAAAATCCAAACTACTCGGGAACACAGGGAATCACACAGCTCGACCGCACGATCGGCGTGGGACTCGACGCTGGCCTTCTCTTCACCGCGGCTGACTTCTGGCTCCCCACCTTTGGCTTGGCCATTCGCAATGCACCCACAGGTTGCGTCGACAATGTGTTCAATCCCTACTCAAAGCAAACAACACGAGTCTGTGGTTCGCGAAGACAGGGTGCCACTCAGGAAGGAGAAACCCGAACCCTTCTTGACGCTGCAGAGCTCGTTGCTGGGCTTTCTATTACCCCTCGCTTTCGAATGGGGAGAGACCGACTCAACATCCGACTCTCTGGTGAAGCATCTCCCCTGGCTTTTACCACTGGAGGAGCTGAGTATGGCTTCACTGAGGTTCCTCTCGAGCAGGTCATCAAAGCCGGACTTGAGGTTTTCTTTGGCCACCCCCTTATTTTTAGCGGAGTGGCGGCTCGAGGAGGTATTTTTAACTCAGAGCTCACCTGGGGGGCTTCCATCGAACTGAGCTTTCTCGCGATCGAATATGCTTCCTACGTCCGCCAAACGACCTTTGCCGATGAAACAACGGGAAAAGTCCGTCAACACATGGCAGGCTTTTCCACACGTTGGTGATCTCCTGAACTTGCACCGGCCTGATCCTGTTCATTCCTCTCAATTGGTATTAAAGAACAGAAGAACGGACTCAACACTCTGAGTCCGACCAGGATTTGGTTGAGGTGAATTTTTATTGGAGTGTGATTTTTGATTGAATCAAGAAAAATCAACCTGTTAGCCTTCATCGTTTCACAACTTTGCATGGTCTCGTGTCTCACAGCTCAAAACCCCGATCCGGTGCCGAGCTTGCAAACCAAACCTCGGCCCACAGAGGCGGAAAGAGCCAAAAAAGGAGAAAGTCGCTCGATTGAGAAAATTCTTGAAGATCTTCAAGCTATTGAGGAGTCCTTTGCGAAAGAAAAGTGCTCTGAAGTCCTTAATCTCGCACAAGGCCTTCTTTCCCGCTTGAGCAGCGAGGAAGCCCGGCAACTCCCGCTCTCCATTCGCACAGCCCTCTCCGAATGCGCTGCTCGTGCAAAACCAGATCATCCCGGCCAAGCCGAGAGTGCTGTCGCCCACCTTGATGAATCCCTTCGAGCCCTGACTCCCCTTTGGAGCAGCTTCTTCGTTCAATCCATGAAGGCGGACAGACTGGAAGCTGCCGGAAAACGAGAGGCAGCACGAGGAGTTCGTGAGTCTCTCGCTCTTCAACTAGAAGCCGATCATCGCCTCCGCGAAAAGAACGACCTCGCCCTCTTGAGACTGTCAGAAGAGTTTGCAGAGCTATCGGCTCTGGAACAAGAAACGCTCCGAAAGCTCACCTCCCACAGTTTTGGTTTGAAGCGCCTCTTTGAAACCTTGGGTCAAATTGATGCGGCCGCAGCATCTCAACCAACACCCGCTTATGCCCGCGCTCTTCGCGCCCTTCGCGACAGGGTGGTGTTGAGGATCGAACGCCAATATGCCTTTGAATCTTCAAGGCTCGTGGCAGCTTACCAAAAGGGCGACAGCTCCGCCGTGCAGAGCATTCGCAGGCAGCTCAAACAAAAATTTCCATCCCCGAGCTTCCAAAAACGCACCGACTCTCTCATCCAAACCTTCCACTCTCAAGGTCCAATGCCTCTCAACCGTGGGCCGGGAGCTTCCGCAGTCTCGGAATTCGATCAAGAAGCAAGCCCTGAAGAGAAACACGATCAAGCTCGGGAAGCTCTCGACGCCGGCCGACCCGATCGCGCAGTTTCCATACTCAAGAGCATTCCCGAAGAGTCTCGCAACGGACGGATAGCGCAGCTCCTCAAT
>JANQPW010000300.1 GCA_028285285.1 Silvanigrellales bacterium | reverse complement strand
GAAAAGGCTTCGGAGTTGCACCGCACCTGTGTGAAGAGCACGGCCAACAACAACCCCACACACCCCATCCGATGCTCTTCGTTCCAACGCCAGCACATCGTCATTGCTGGAAACGCCCCCACTGGCGATCACCTTTAATCCTGATTTTTTTGCAAGTTCTGCCATGGAATCCTCATCAACTCCTGTGAGCATTCCATCTTTTTCAATCTGAGTGTGAAGCGCAAAGCGAACTCCACCCGAAAAGAGCTTTTGGGCGAAGGCAATCAGCTCCAAATCATTTTGCGATTCGGTCCATCCCTGCGCAGCAAGCTTCCCATGCAAAGCATCCAGGCCCACAACAACCCTCTCCGGAAACCGGCGCGCGAGCTCACAAACTCCATCGGGATCGGAAAGAGCCCAGCTCCCAATCACAACCCGACTGACACCCATGTCCATCAACTCCTGCGCCACCGCAGCACTGCGCACCCCTCCACCGACCTGGAGCCGCAAGCGTCCTGAGAACTCTGTCACCAAATCTCGTAGCACCCGCTGAGACTCCCGGGCACCCTCAGTATCTAAATTGTCCCCAAAGGCGGCATTGAGATTCACCAAATGGGCCCAACCCGCACCTTCATTCACGTAACCGCCCACCTGCTCGACAGGATCTTCATGCATGACCTCCGCAGTGTCACGCAATCCCTTTTTCAAACGCACACTTTTTCCATCAAGAAGGTCAAGCGCAGGCATCACAACAAATGAATCTTGCGGCATCACAAGCTCCCTTTGGTAGAGGGAACATCTGTGAATCCACTCGTGCTCCAGGCTTGCCGAGAGGCGCGAGCGAAGGCTTTGAACGCCGCTTCCGCCAGATGATGATCGTTCTCACCGCGGATTTGGTCCAAGTGAAGCGTCCAGCCCGCATGCAACACAAAGCCACCGAAGAACTCCCTCAGGAGAGAAGAATCGAGACTGCCAATCTGCGGCCTGCTGAATTTCAAACCAAAGTGCAAGAAGGGCCGACCGGAAATGTCGACAACCGCCCGTGCAAGGGCCTCATCAAGAGGGCACAACACACTTCCGAACCTCTCAATTCCAGCCTTGTCACCAAGAGCCTTTGCGATCGACTGCCCAAGAGTAATGCCAACATCTTCTACCGTGTGATGCTGGTCAATATGGAGGTCACCGCTGCAAGAAACTTTGAGATCGCAGCGAGAGTGTCGAGAAAAAGAGTCAAGCATGTGATCAAGAAAGCCAATTCCCGTGTCAATCTCGTTCTTCCCACTTCCATCAAGGATTAGCTCAACAGCCACATCTGTTTCTTTTGTTTTCCTCTGGACTTTTGCGTTACGCATTCTGTTCCTTTCTCACAATCTCAATAAAGCGGCGATTCGCCCCAGCACTCCAGGGGCTCACACGCAGCAGATTATTGGGAAGCTGGCGAACAAGGATGTTCTCAGAGGCACACTTCACGGCTAACTTCTGAGACTTCTCCGTTCGAAACAACACGAAATTAGCTTGGCTCTCATACACTTCAAGGCCTGGAATTTGGCGCAGCTCCTTTTCAAGCCACTCACAGGCTCGAACCGTTTCGGAAACAATCTTTGACAAAAACATGTCTTTTTCTTGAAGCGCATGCACAGCACAAATTTCAGATGCCTGTGCAATAGAATAGGGACGTTTGAGACCACCCAGGAAAGACACCCAGAAAGGGTGACCCACCAAGGCTCCCACACGCAACCCTGCCGATCCCCAAGCTTTGGAAAGAGTGCGCAGAACCAGCACATTTGGAAACCTGGCACTCTCACCAATCCAAGTCTTGTGTTCTGAGTTTCGAAACCGTGCAAATTCAAAATAGGCTTCGTCAACCACCACAAGGCCTCTGGCCGTTTCAAGAAACCGTTCCAATAGAGGCGCAGGAACACACTGACCCGTAGGGTTGTTGGGAGTGCAGAGCACACACACATCGGCACTCAAAACCTCTTCGCTGAACAGGCTCTCTTCCAACACCTCAAAGCGCGCTCCTAAAGAAATGGGAACTTTCCGCGCCCCCCAAAGCTGAACCAACTCAGACAAAAGAGAAAAGGAAGGATCAAAAAAAGCAACTCGAGAACGGGGAGAAAAGCATCCCGATGCAAGAGTGTACAAAGCTTCGCTGCTTCCTGAAAACACCTCGACTTCCTCAACAGGCAAACCAAGAGAGCTTGCATATGCTTTTCGAAGAGCTGCCGAGCCCAATTCAGGATATTCGTTGGGCCCAGCAGAGCCCTGCCAATGCTTTTTGAGAAGAGCTGACCACTTCTCTGCAATACCGTCACGCAGCTCGTCTGAAAGGGGGCTTTCGTTTTGATGCATGCGGGCACAGCCCGGCTGACGAGGCACAGAGTAGGGTTTGAAGGCTCGGCTCTCTAGCCGCGTCACCCGCTCAAAGCAATCTCTCACCTCATGGTTTTGAAGCTCAGCCATCAGCTTCTGCCCTCCACCCGCGACGCAGAAGCCGCCGGCCGAGCTCTGAGCCAAGCGGCATGAGCATGAGCCCAAAGGCCTTCCGATTCAGCAAACACGGCAGTTGCCTCTGCAAGTTCCTCCCCAAGCTCAGCCGACATCCAGAGAAGAGACGATCTCCTCACAAAGTCGTGCACACCCAACGGCGAAGAAAAACGAGCTGTTCCTGCAGTTGGCAAAACATGACTCGGCCCCGCAAGGTAGTCTCCAAACACTTCCGCACAGTAACGTCCAAAAAACACAGCACCAACCCCCCTGAGGTCTTGTGACCATGCCTTTCGACCTTCTTCTTCAAGAGCGCATTGGGTGTGAACCTGGAGGTGCTCTGCGTGAAGACGATTGGCCAATTCAACCTGCTGGTCGCGGGAGTCGACGAGAATCACCGCCCCGTAGCTCCGCCAAGAGCTACGGGCAACGACAGTCCGATCGCGCAGGTTTGCAAAGGCACTCTCCATTTTCTCGCAAACTTCATGTGCTTCTGAAGCACTCGTGGTGATCAGCACACTGCTCGCCTCTTCGTCATGCTCTGCTTGGGCGAGAAGGTCGGCCACAACCCAATCTGGGGGGCTGCTCCCATCCGACAAAATCACAATCTCAGACGGACCAGCAAAGCTATCAATTCCAATGCGGCCCGAAAGCAGGTGTTTTGCTGTGGCCACATAAGCGTTCCCCGGACCCACGATTTTGTCACAGCGGTCAAACCCATCGAAACCAAACGCTGCGGCAGCAACTCCCTGAGCTCCTCCCGTTGCCAACACTTCCTCAACCCCCAAACATTTGAGCGTCGCCGCAAACGTGGGGTTTGCCAATGAGCGTGCTGGAGTCACAATTGCGATTCGCTCCACCCCAGCAACCTGGGCAGGCACCACGCTCATGATCACAGAGCTGGGGTAGAAGGCCTTACCTCCGGGAACATACACGGCAACGCTGTCGAGAGGCTGAACTCGGGACTCAAAATGGCCCCGTCGCGCCGTGCCGTCAGAGTGGCTCCGGGATTCTTCCATCTGAATGCGGTGGTACGCCCGCACCCGCTCCACCGACAAATGGAGGCTGCGTTCAACCTTAGGCTCACATTCTTGAGCTCGCTCCATCAGTTCATTGAGATCGGCGTCACCTCTGAAAGTTTCCCGTTCTTTTCGCAGCCGATACACCAGGGCAGAGTCTGTGCTCTCTCCCTCAAACTCCAACCGCGCTCCCAGAACTCCTTCGCGACGGTTCTGTTGCACCCGACCAATGATCTGGCGAACAGAGGCCTGAACACCAGCGTCTTCCCCAGGGAGTCGCTCTTCGAGCTTGCCAAGAAAAGCTTCGATTTCCTCTGGACTTCGTAAAACTTTGTTCATGGTCTTTTGTCACCTCCACCCGACCACACCGTGCTCCGGAGCGGAGCCTCGATCATTCCCAACGCCTCGAGCTTCTCTCCCCACTCGTCGAGCAGTTCCCTCTTGAGGTAATGCAAGCCCCGGCTCACCAAAAGATGAACGCGTGTTTCTTCCAACTGCGCAAACTCAACGAGACCGTTCTCTCTGAGCGTGCTCCCTGTTTCAACCAGATCCACGATGGCGTCGCTCATTTGCAACACGCCAGCCAACTCCACACTTCCCTGCAGGGGCACCACTGCACACTCCACCCCCTTACCAGCTAGGCGACGCTTCGCCATTCGACCATATTTCGTCGCAATTGTGAGGGAGTTTTGGGCCAAAGCCCACTCTCTTCGCTCTGGAGATCCGGCCAAACAAAGGCGGGTGCGCCCAAATTGGAAAGTGAAGGGCCGAAAGACTTCTGAATCACACTCTTCCAACACATCCGACCCTGCTACCCCCAAGTCTGCAACACCACGGTCGAGATAGGAGGGAACATCTGAGTTCTTGACGAGGAGAAACTGGAAGCGTCCGCACCGCGAGGGAATGACAAGTTTGCGAGAGCTCTCAGGTTCAAACTCCGGTTCAACTCCCACCGCCGCAAAAACCTGCAGCACTCTTGGGAGAAGCCTCCCCTTCGGAACGGCAATGCACAAGGGAGGGTTCTTTTCTTCTTCCAGCCCTTTTTTCGCAGACTCGTCACCATTCGTCTGAGGCACCGCCTTCTGGGCAACGACGGGCACACCCGTGGCCATGGGATCGGCAATTTTGAAACCAACAGCGGTCGCGTCGAAATCAAAGTGACGAAAGAGCGCATCGTATCGCCCCCCTGCCCCAACGCGCAGAACATTTCCTGAATCCAATTTCACATAGAGCTCAAAGGTGACTCCGCTGTAGAAGCCTTGTGGCCGAACAAGGAGGGGGTCTGCGACCACTTCAACGAGCGCCCCCCCACTCAGAGCCTCTCTCACGCGCTCTATGAGCGGCAAAAGCTGGCAGTTTTCAACAACTCTCTCCATATGCCCTTTGAATCCAGGCATCTTCTGGAGTTGCGCCAAATCACGCACCGCTAAGCTCTCGCGCAGAGAGCGTCCGGAGTGAACCCTGGAACGGCCACCCATGTCGTGAGACTGGCCAAATGACTCACTGAGACTCTCCAGAATTCCGGC
>JANQPW010000284.1 GCA_028285285.1 Silvanigrellales bacterium | reverse complement strand
GCTATGCGAGGTTGAGCGAGTTTGTTCATGTTTGGGAAGATCGTATTCAAAAAGTGCGGGATGGTGTTTCTGACGCATCGCAGAGTTACGACACTCTGGTTGAACACTTTCGGATGTGTGAAGCAGAGTTCACAAGATATCGGAACATCGCTGAGTCGAAGCTTCACTATTTTGGAAACTCCCGTGGTGCTAGCTTCACAAAGGAACTCCTCTCTTTGCTTCAAGACCAGCCTGCGGCGCAAAGTGCTGAAGAGATTTTGGCCCGAGTGCTCAAGATGGTGGAGTCAGAGGTGTCGAATGCCCAGCCCACAGTTGTTTCTTTTCTGCAAACCTTGCGGAAAGAGGTTGCAGACACTGCCCAGCTCGCCGGAAAGCCCACCCCCCACCTCCAGGTGTTTTGCCCGAAAGAGCTGGATCTGCCCCTCAGCGAAGCTGGGTTGAGTTTGTTTCAATCGAGTTTCGTTCATCTCGCCAGCAATGCAGTTGATCATGGAATTGAGTCAGCAGAAGAAAGAAGGTCTTTCGGTAAAGAAGAGACTGGTCAGCTGCGCATTGAGGTGTTGCGATCGGGGCCTCACGTTGAAGTGCTCGTTCGTGACGATGGCGCTGGGCTTCGGCTCGACGACATTCAGCAACGGGCTCGGGAGAAGTCGCTGCTCTCAGCCGGAGCTGAGCCCACCCCTGAAACGCTCGCCCAGGTGTTGCTGCTCCCCGGCTTTTCAACGAAAGAGTCTGTGAGCCAACTTTCGGGCCGAGGCGTCGGGCTTGACGTGGTCTGCAATGAAGCACGAAAACTAGGCGGCGACTTGGATCTTGTGCCCACACCTCAAGATGTTGCACCTGTTGTGCCGCCCGGTTGTGCGCATTTCAGTTTTGTTTTGAAAATTCCTTTTGATGCACTCTTTGACCAGGCCGAGCAAAACTCAACTCCGCCTCAAGCTGCGTGAGCTCACTTGCCACCTGAAACTGTTTGTGGCCCATCACTTTCTCTTTTATGAGCAACCTCTCTGTCTCTGGCTCGCTTTTGAGATGCGGCCGTTGAGAGCGCTGGAAACGCAGCAGCCATCTTGGGGTCAGGGGGTTCTCGATCTGCTGTGGGTCGGGAGAAGCCAGGGTGGCTCGGAGAATTTTGTTGACAAGCGCTCCTTCTCCAACGGTGCAGCCCAAAGAAAGGAGTGCGGCGCGAACGGGCGTTGCGGCCGAAAAGGTTGCCAGAACTCCGGATGGCGCCAGTCGCCTCGTAGCCGCCGCGAGAGATTGACGCACCCAAAGATGTTCCATCGATGAGCAGGAAAAGAAGTCATAAAAGATGGCATCGTAGGGTTTGCAACCCCCGTGAGCGGGATCGGCCAGTGCCTGAAAACTGTGTGGCGCTTGACCAACGATGGCTCGCCAGCTCACGTCGAGTGAACCGGGGGCTCCGCTGAGCCGAAAAGAGATCTGTCTTTGTGACACTCCGCTTGTGGAGGAGTGCGATGAGGATTGCAGCATGTTCAAAATGGCCTGCTCGAGGGGCTGGCACTCTGGAAAAGAATCAAGGTGCCTGTGCAGCTGTTCTAGCCCTTGGAGTGTGAGGTCGAGACTGTCGATGTGAAGATGGTCGCAGTTTGGGTTGCGCCTTGCCGCGTGAATGGCTGCCAGAGCGT
>JANQPW010000282.1 GCA_028285285.1 Silvanigrellales bacterium | reverse complement strand
CAGGCGTTGAGCTGGGTTGGCAAACCACGACTGCTGCTGTGAAAGGAGCTATCACAGCTGTGGGCGCCTCCGACCAATTCGATTCGACCACTGAAATCATCTACATCAGTGCAGGACTCCACCCGCGAACTTTGGGTCTTCATGCTGCGTTGCTCGTTGGCTTGAAAAACACAAAGAGTGAATTCGTGGTTCCAAATGAAGGAACCCGATTGAAGTTGGAAGATCGCCTTTCCGATGCGAGCCCTCCAGCCTTTTTCCAGGCTCAGCTCGGGTGGAAAATGCCTTTTGGTCTCATGCTCGGTTTGGCTGAGATCTGGGTGCCAGATCGGCTCATGATGCCCCGAGTTTTTGCGCAATACGAGCACTCATTGTGAGGAGAGGAGCCATGAGTTTTTGGAAGACTGGAGCTGTGGTTGCAGCATTCTCTTTGTTAGGGTTTTCTTGCTCCAGCGAAGATCTCGGAGATGCTGAAGCCATCACTGTTGCCGTTGATGCAGAAAACCCACAGTGGTCGGCTGGCATTCAAGAGCTGCTTGAAAAGAAGTGTGACAACTGCCACGCCAAATCGCCATCGGCATTTGTGCCTGGAAATGTTCTGGACAACCGACCTCGCTTTCTTTGGTCTCTTGCAGAATCGGAGGCGGCCTTTGCTCCTTTGGCGCTTGCCAGTTTCGGTCGTGTGAGTGAACGGCCCGAAGAACCCATGCCCCCTAACTTTGGCACTCCGCTAAGTGCCAACGAGAAGCTCGCCCTGGAGAACTTCATTAAGGCTGGGGCTTTGGCTGATGTTTGTGTGAGCTACCCTGAGAACACCCTCACCTGGGCAGGTAGCGTGTCCGCAGTTTACAGTGCAAACTGTGCGTCTTGTCATGCGAGCTCGTCGGGTGTGGGTGGGTTAGACTTGTCAACTGCGGCCAAATGGAAGGAACACCGTGTTTCCATTGTCAACACTCTGGTCACAGACCGGTCGTGGTTGATCATGCCTCCTGGAAAAGCCGAAAACTTCACAGATGCCGGACAGCCGGGTGCGGAAATGTTGGCATATCTGTGCAGTTCTTCGGAGGCAACCTCCCCTTAGAGGTTCTTCGTTCCGGTTCTGTGGTTCTGGCACTTGTTTTGCATCTGTTGAGTTGAGAAAGCGATGCAAAAGGCTAGGGGAGAGCATGCGACTGGACACCTCTCACAAAACACACCATGGGATCCGCAGCTTGTTGCGTCGGCATTGGAAGTCTCTGCTTTTGTCGCCTCTTTTGGTTTGCGGGGTTGTGCTGGGTGTTTACTCGAGTTGTGGGGCCCCAGGTCAGCTGGGATCTTTTCATGACTCCTCTTTGGGCAGACCTGCCGAGTCTTTCGGTGCCCACACTCCTCAGACCCTATATTTGGCTGCGATCAACGACTTGCACGGTCATGTGCTGCCGATCTCACCGATGAGAGAGAGGTCGTTCCCCTGGCGGCTTCCTTCGAGGAGGTTTGGAGACACTTTCCGTTTATTTGAAAACACTCCGTGCGGTGACGCAGAGCCCTGTGGCTCTGTTTGATGTGGGAGACACTTATAACGGAACTTTTGAGTCGGGCTTCACTCAGGGCCGAGTTGTTGCCGAGAGCCTGCGACGGCTCAATGTTGCGGCGTCAACACTTGGCAATCACGAACTGTATATGGATCCCGTTCAAGTCGCACATCTCATTGAGCTCTCGGGCATTCCGGCCGTTCTTTCAAACGTTGTTTTTCATGCTGGCCACCCTCTGCGAGAGAAAGTGCAGACTCACGTGGTGTTGCGCGCTAAAGCGATGGCAGAGGGAAGGTGGGAAG
>JANQPW010000267.1 GCA_028285285.1 Silvanigrellales bacterium | reverse complement strand
GGTCTCAAAGCTTGCATTTCCGGCTAAGCCCCAACCTGCTCCCTTCGAGTTGGAGTCAACTTCAGGTTGGTTGCGCGACAAGAACAGAAAAAACGCTTCTGGAGAAAGGCTGAAGCTTTTGTTTTGCCAACCCAAGCTGAATGTGGCGCGGTTGAGGTCAATGGTGCGCCACTCTCCATCAAATGCTTCTAGCTCCTCGGTGCCGGCCATGCGAATGCCACCTGTGGGGTGGACGCTTTCGTGGGCCAGACCTCCACCCAAAAAAATTCCACTTTGAAAGTGAAGCTCCCCGCCGCCTCGTGCTGTGCCGCGCCACCAGTGATTGGGGAACAGGCCCACATTGAATTCAGAGCGGTTGCCCACTTCAATCATGCCCTCCAACCAGAGCCTCACGGGGGGAAGAAGTGAGCTGTTGCGTTTGCTGTGGGGCAAAACCCAGGCTTGAATGCGTTCGCCCACCGACATGCGGTGCGTGAACTGCGACTCCATTGTGAGCTGTGTGGTGGCATGCAGGGGGTCAAAGCTGAACTTTTTGGCACGACTCACGCGGTCTCTGGATTTTTTACTTCCGATCGTTCGTGAAGCCGCGGCGTGAGCGGCCTCGGAAAGAAGTGCTGTCAGAAGCCCCATGATAAAAAAACGCACTCTGCGCCCTGTCTTGGATCTTTTTGTGATCATTAACCTCACCTGGTGATGGAGCAACCCACAACAGTATACAACCTCCAAAATCCCTTGAAGTTTGTTCCCTATGAGCGGTTATTGTCGATTTAAGTTACCTAAAATAGGAAGAGAAACACAAAAACTAAAGTATCTACCAAAATGTGGCGAAACAATATTGTGCCTGTTTTGCTTTCTTTCCTTTTGTTGCTGTTTTTGCTGAATTTGTGGAGTTGTAAATGAAAAAGATTGTTTCCCTTGTTGCCGTGTCTTCTTTGCTTGGTTGCCAACTTGTTCAATCGAAGGGCTCTTTGAGCTCGGAGTCACCTTCAAAAAATGAGCGTCTTAAGAAGTTTGGCGCGCATGACCTTCCAGATCCAAACCAAGGCTTCTTCGGCTGGATTCATGGTTGGACTCCATCTTCCTATAGTGCCTACTACCAAGGGCTCAACAAACAACAGTGGCAAAGGTTCGCCCTCATGATCGGAGGGGTCGTGATTGGAACCACCACGGCGTTCGCAACATACGATGACACCTTTGGTA
>JANQPW010000260.1 GCA_028285285.1 Silvanigrellales bacterium | reverse complement strand
TTGCCACCCGCTACGTCGATCTCTGTTGACGGCCCCTCCGGTTCAGACACCGAAGAAACCGGCTCTGCCGAGTCCACCTCTGACTCCGAGCAGAGTGGCGACGAAAAAGACCCCCCCAGCAACGACCCAGAAGACTGAACCTCCAACGCCTTTCTCTCTCCTTTTGTTCCGCTTGACACCGGGTTACGAATCTGAGATGCAACCTGATCTAATGCACGTGGTAGAGCAAGGAGCACGCCCATGAGAGAATTTGTGAAGCTGGTTGGAATTGATGACAACGGAAAGAAAACCGCTTCTGTGTACACGACCACAAAAAACAAAAAAACGATGACGAAGAAGCTGGAGCTGAAAAAGTACTGCAAATTCACTCGAAAGCACATCATCCATCGCGAATCAAAGTGACGGACCCATCGGAAGATTTGGGCACTGAAGACCTCGCCACCGCTCGACCGGCACCGCATTTGGGTGTCATCCATCAGTATCTGAAGCGGAGCACCGCCGCTCAGCATGGCCGTCTTGAGAGCCTTTCGCCACTCACCCGGATGCTCAGCGCGGCTGAATTTTCAAACGCAGTCTATGGAGACATTCTTCTCGACTTTGCCGAAATATTTGAGGTGTTTGAGCCTCTCTCGGAAAGGTCTCTCCTTCCCTTCACAAGCCCCGCTCAAAGCGCAAGCGGTCAGAAAATTCTCATTTCTTCCCAAGAGCAGGCTGCCTTTTTCAACAGGCGCTCCCTGCTTTTGGCCGATCTCGAGAAACTGGAGTTGACGCCCCGGCGCTGCCGCGAAGAGATTCAGGAGCTTGTGCGAGAACTCACACCCTCCCTGGAAACGACCTCTTGGGGAGTGGCCTATGTGCTCTTGGGCCAAATGTTGGGGGCCACCCAAATCGTTGCAAGGTTTTGCAAAATGAAGTCTTTCAATGCTCTCACAACCCCACTCCAGTTTTTCTCTTGGCATCAGAGCTCTAACCGACGATTCTGGCCCTTTTTTCTCGCTGCTCTGAATGAACACTTCACTTCAGCCCAAAACCCCGTGCGAGAAGAGCTTTTGCTGGGAGCATCGAAAACCTTCCAAGCCTTTGAAACTCTTTGGATCCAAAGGGGCACGGCCCGTGCAGACCACTGAGGCCTTGCCCAGGCGAGTGAGCAGGACCAGTTCTTTCAATGCTTGACAGCCGCTCTAGCTCTTGTTTAGTTGATGCTCCAGCCACGCTATCGGAGGCTTCCCTCAACATTCGGCAACCAGGGGTTCAGATTGAAAAAAACTGATTTTTGGATTTTATGCACGGCTCTCATATCGTGCCTGCTCATGCTCTTGGCCTGTGACACAGAGTCTGAAGAATCAAAGGGTGCAGAAGCCGCAGCTGAAGGGAAAGAAACGGAAAAAGAAAAGAAGCCTCCTGTGGTCACCCTCCACACCGTTGAGAAGAAGACATTTCGCGACGAATGGACCTATGGCGGTCTGGTTGTGGCCCACGATGTGAACCAGGTCGTCACCGAGACAGCAGGGCGTCTCGTGGCCCTCCACAAAAAGTTAGGTCAACGGGTTTCAAAGGGGCAAAAGCTCGCCACTCTGCAGCCCTCCAACCTCCGAGGGCAGTTCCAGGCCATTCACCTGGTGGCCCAAAGCTCAGGTATTGTGGGCGCTCTTCCCCACCCGGCCGGCACCTGGCTTCCCGCAGGTGAAGTTGTGGCCACGCTCCGCCACCAAAGCCGCTTCGAAGTGGAAGCTCAGCTTCTTCCCAATGAAGCTGCGTTGGCAACCGAGAAAGATCGCTGGACAGCAGCCATTGCCACAGGTGAAGCCACTCCCCTGCGGATTCCGCTCGAGCCACAGCTCCTTTCCCGAGAAGTGGATCCCAAAACCCGGCTTGTTCCCGCTCGGTTTTGGATCAGTTGCAGTGCCCTCAAAGAGGCCACAGAAAAATCAGCCTGCGAAAAGAGTCTTTTGCCGGGCCAGCGAGTCACCGTGAGCTATTTGAAGGAAGAGCGCCAGTCGGCCGCTGTTCCGCCCAAAGTCTTCCACGTGGGAATCGACCGTGTGATTGTGGTGAAAGACGGCAAGGCCGAACACCGTGGTGTCACCATCAAGAGCCGCGATGCCACCCACGTGGAGGTTTCGGCCGGGCTTGAAGAAGGCGAGACTCTGGTTTTGAACTACGACCGTAAGCCCCAGCACGACGAAGTGGTCACCCCCGAAGAACCTCAGGCCTCAGAAGAAAAAGACGACCTGGCCCAAAAAGAAGAAGGAAACGCCCACTGATGCTTTCTCTGGAACGCGCCGCAGTGCCGCCTTTTTTCAAAAGTCGATCCACGCTTGTTTTGCTGATTTTGCTCCTCCTGGGTTTGGGGATGTTTCGTTTCAACACCATTCCTGTGGCCCTCTACCCCCGCGCTAGCCAACCACTCGTGGTGTTGGGCGTTTCCTATGACAACGTCACCCCAAAGGACTTTCTCGAAACCCATGCAAATGACATTAGCGAAAGACTTGAAGTTCTCGAAGGCGTGAGCTCTACCGAAGTTCGTGTTTCCGATGGGTGGGCCCAGTTTCGCACCACCTTTGATTGGGGCTCACAACCCGACGAAGTGAAGAAGCAAGTCGAAGATCTTCGCGACAGTTTGAAAGGAGACTGGCCCAGAAGTTGGGGCGACTGGGTGTATTTCGACGAGTCCTCCGGTGCTTCGGCTTATGCGGCTTTGCAATCAGAGACCATTCCCCGAGCACAGCTGTCTGAGTTTTTGCGACAATCACTGCAAAACAAACTTGAATCCCAAGAGGGTGTGGCCTCCGTGTTCCTGCGGCGCTTTGATCACACTTATGTGCGCGTGTTGCTTCACCCCGAAAAACTCCACAGCTTGAAACTCAGCGCCCACTCCGTGAAGCAGATTCTGGGCAAGCACCTCCGCGATCGCTCTGTCGGAAAAATGGAGCGCAGCGGGCAAAACAGTCAAAGCGTAGTGGTGAGCCTTAAGTCAGACACCGTTCAGAGTTTGCGCAGCTTGCCCTTGCTCACAGCAGCTGGGCGCACCATCACCCTCGACGCCGTTGCCACTGTTTCTCAAGAGCCCGTGAGCTCGCGTCGTGCTTATTTGGCCAACGGTCTTGATGCCGCTGTGATTGGCGTGGAAATGAAGCCCGATGCCAACATCAAACAAGTGGCCGACAACTTTTTTTCCGCAGTGGAAGACAGCATCGCGGATCAACCTGAGATGACCCTTGTGCCGCTCATCAACCCCTCTGAGTTCATTGAAGAGGCT
>JANQPW010000252.1 GCA_028285285.1 Silvanigrellales bacterium | reverse complement strand
TGTCTCACGCCAAGAGCCAGCAGGCGATTTCTAAGGTGTTGGGCCTCATTCAAAAACACAACGTCACCATCGTGAGTGTTGGCAATGGCACCGGAAGTCGTGAAATATCCGACCTTGTGCAGCATGCGCTGGATTCCCAGAAGCTGAGTGATACGGTGAAGCTAGCTGTTGTGAACGAGTCGGGTGCAAGCGTGTATTCTGCAAGCGACGTGGCTCGAGAAGAATTTCCGGATCTCGACGTGACCGTGCGAGGCTCGGTGAGCATTGCGCGCAGACTGCAAGATCCTCTCGCCGAATTTGTCAAAATCGACCCGAAGTCAATTGGCGTGGGTCAATACCAACACGACGTGAATCAGGCTAAGCTCAAAAAATCCCTTTCCGAAGTGGTCGAGAGCTGTGTGAACTATGTTGGCGTGAACCTCAACACGGCCAGCTCAAGCTTGCTCTCCTACGTAGCTGGAATTGGACCCAATCTGGCCAAATCAATTGTGCGCCGACGAGAAGAAATGGGAAGCTTCAAGTCGCGTGCTGAATTGCTCGAGATTCAGGGTTTTGGGCCAAAATCATTTGAGCAGTCGGCCGGATTTCTCAGAATTCCCGATTCCGAAAACCCTTTGGACAGCACTGCGGTACACCCAGAGTCGTATGAAATCGTTAAGAAAATATCAGAAAGCCTTTCTGTTGACCTGAAGCAGCTTTTGGGAAACCGCGAGGTTCTCAAAAAAGTCGATCTCGAAAAGTTTCAAGATGAAAAAACAGGACTCCTGACCCTCAAAGACATTCTGGCAGAGCTGCAAAAGCCAGGCCGCGATCCGCGGGAAGACGGGGCATCTCAAAGATACTCCCGGTCGGTACGGAAGATCTCAGACCTCAAAGAAGGTCAGATTTTGGAAGGAACAGTCACCAATGTGACCAACTTCGGTGCCTTTGTTGACATTGGAGTGCACCAAGATGGACTGGTTCATGTGAGTGAACTCTCCACGGAGTTTGTGAAAGACGCCTCAACCGCGATTTCTGTGGGCGATAGAGTTAAAGTGATGGTGATTGGTGTTGATACCGAGCGAAAGCGCATCAGTCTCAGCCGCAAAGCCTGCATGGAAGGCGGTGGAAAACCCGTCTTTGAATCACAAAAAGCCGCAGGCGGGGGAGAACGCGGCCGAAACCCCTCTCAGGGTCGCGGTCGGCGCAACACCCATCAATCGGCTAGCCGCGCGGGTGCAAGCTCTCGAGAGGGCTCCTCTCGAAAAGGCCCCCGTCGGTCCGATCGCAATGGCCCTGCAGCTTCTTCGCAGGATCGTGCTCCGCAAAAGCGCTCCGAGCCACAAAAACCTGCCTCAATGAATGATCTTTTGCAAAAGTTTAACACCAAGGTTTGAACGACTGAGGAGCTCTGAAGGAAGACGATGAAGAAACTTGAGACAAAACTAGGCGTTATTGGCGGAAGTGGGCTTTATGAACTGGAGGGCTTGGAAGATGTCACCGAACATGAAGTGATGACTCCCTTTGGCCGACCCAGTGACACCATCATTTGCGGAACATTTGATGGGAAGTCTGTCTTTTTTCTTCCGCGCCATGGCCGTGGCCATCGTTACCTTCCATCGGAACTCAACTCAAAAGCCAACATTTGGGCTTTGAAAAAGCTAGGAGCAAGCCATGTGGTTTCGGTATCCGCAGTGGGAAGCTTGGTTGAGGACTTTCGGCCGGGAGACGTGGTCATTCCCGAGTCTTTGATCGATCGCACCTCGGGTGTTCGCCCCCACACCTTCTTCGGACGTGGGGTTGTTGGTCATGTGAGCCTTGCAGACCCTTTCTGCACCGATCTCAGACGACGTTTGATCAATGCAGCCAAAGAAAGCGCAGAAGGAGTGGGAGTTCATAACTCTGGCAACTATGTTTGCGTGGAGGGACCAAGATTCAGCACCCGAGCGGAAAGCCAACTGTTTCGGAGCTGGGGCGCTCACATCATTGGCATGACCGCTATGCCTGAGGCCTCACTGGCAAGGGAAGCCGAGCTGGCCTACGGCACCTTAGCATTCGTGACCGACTACGACTGCTGGCATGAGTCTGAGGAAGACGTCTCCGTGGAGTCAGTTATGGCAGTTCTCAAAAAGAATGTGATCTGTGCCAAGCACATTATTTCAAAGGTCATTCAAAGCCTTCCCCAGAGCTCTGAAAACCCTCTTTTTTCCGCTGCGGAAAATGCGATCATGACTCCCATCGATCTCATTCCGCATGAAACGCGAAGAGCCCTGGCGCCGCTTTATTCGAAGTACTGGTACGACTGAATGCGAAGCACTTTTTGGGCTCAGCCCTTTGAAACAACAGCCCGGATTTGATCGATCAAACGGCTAAAGCTCTCATCATCAAAGATGCCATGAACCAGAAAAGGTTCGTCACACTGGCTGGGATCAACCAACCCCGATTGCGACACGAAACGCATCTCGGCACCACCTCGGCTTTCCAGCACAATTTGGTCACCACTTTGAGTGGTGCAACCACTGGCGGTTCCATTTTCAAAGGTCTGCACTGACACGCTCTGGAGAATCTTTTCGAACTCCGGTTTGACGCTCGACTTCATGCGATACGCTTGAGTTGTTGGACCAACCTTTTCTCGGCACTCGGTCAATGACACATGCTCCGTTGCAGAAAGGAGCCGAAATTCAACCTCAGCCCTGCAGCGGGACTCTGTCTGCGGCGCCCGCCCACTCCGGATGGACAAAACTTCCACTTCCTGAAGAGTCAGCTTTGCAGATGTCGCCGCAGGTCGCATTCCCGTGACCCCACAGCCAATGCTCAGCAACATTCCAAAAACCGCCAACGAAATCAGAGCGAGCTTCGCCAGGGGAACAAAACCTATAAGCATCTTCCCAAACCACCTATCGCTATTATGAGGAGAGTTCCTCATCCCAACATTTGCTGGAATCGGGAATCATTTCGAGAGTCTAAAGAAAATTAATAAATTTTCATTATTTCCGAAAGTTATACACAAAATCAAGGTTCAACCTCTGAACCTCACTGAAGGTTTCGCCGGTGAATTCGTCTTCAAAACTACCGCCTGTGCGGGTTGTGTTGGCAAAGCTCAGGGCAAAGGCGGCGTTGTGTAAATCATACCCAAGCGTTGCTGCACTTGTGTTGTCAACCTGAGGAGTCGCGGAATCTTCCGTGACCGTGGATATGGTATAGCCTACCGAAAGTGAAGCGGCATCATTGTCTGAGGTGAACACGGGACCACTCGTCAGAGTAACTCCGCCTCCAAGGTTCTCAGACACCACGCTTGCCTTCAGAGGATCCTCTCCAACAGTTGCCGACTCAACGAGGAGACGCTCGGGACCAAGAGTTTTTTGCGAGAAAAACCCACCCGTCTTCAAAAATCCGAAATCCAGCCCAAGCGAAGCTTCCCAGAGAGAATAGTCTGCCAACTGAGTTTCGTTTTCCTCTGTGGTCGTTGCATCGTCAGCTGTTTGAATCTGTGAGCCCTGGCGAGCGACGAAGCCCTGGAGGTGCACCACTGAAACGCCAAGGTGTCCTCCAGCAGCCAGTCCTTTTTCTGTGTTTGCAGATCTCAACCCAAATCCAGATTTCTGATCATCTGCAAATGAGTTCACAATGGCTGCACTTGCTCCAACAGAAAACAAAGAGTCTTCTGGAAGCTGACTTTCAAACGCAAGAAAGGCCCCATCAGCGTTCCCAGCCACCTGGGAAGTTGCGTTGAGGTTTGCCGCGTAGTTTGACACTCCCGCTAGCGCCGACCGGCCAAGCCGCCCGCTGAGGCCAAACGGGCTTGCAGCTTGAACAAATGCCGTTCCCACTTCCACGTTTTCTTCACTGCCCAAATCAAAAGAAAGCTCTCCAGACACAGGCCCACTTTTGCCCTCAACCCCGAGCGTGGCCGTTCCGGTCACAAAGTCTGGCTCAAACGACGAAACTGTTTCGTAGAAGAAAACACTGCCGCCAACACTTCCAAACAACCACACACTGGGCTCTTCCTGAGCTTCTTTTTCTTCTTCTTTGGCCAGATTCTTTGATTCACGGGCTGCTCTTTCTGCGGCACGTTTGCGCGCTTCTCGACGCTTTTTCCGCAGCCACTTTTTTCGGCGCAGCGTGCGACGCTGAAACTCCTGTTCACTCTTGACACGGGCCTGCTTTTCGCTTTCTCTGTCAGAGACAGGTTCCTCGCCCGAAACCGATTGCCCAAAGGCCTGCCCAGCGGTGCCAAGGAACACAAAAACACCCATCACGGCTATGATGAGGAGCTGCTGCGTTTTAAACTTGATTTTGCCGAGTAAGTTCATGTCTCACCTCTAGAGGCGAAACGCAAAACATGTGCCAAGTTTCAACCACACCGACACACACATGATTTTTATTTTTTATTAACAATGAGTAAGTGTTACTTAAAAAGAGTGAGGCACCCAAAAAAGTCGAGCCATGAGTGTCAACTCATGGCTCGATTGCCCACTCTCTTCGCCGCTCTTTGGACACCTCCTCAGGCAGCTTGTTTGAATTCACCAGCGGTTGCTTTTTCAGGAAAAACAAAGCGAAACAAGGTTCTCTCACCAACTGTCGATTCCAGCTCCACCTTTCCACCGAGGGCTTCACATGCCGCTTTCACAGCGGCAAGACCAACACCCCGGCCCGAATAATCGTTCACAACGTCGCGAGTGGAGAATCCATCGGAAAACAACGCTTCAAGAAGATCCCTATCGCTGGCACAGGGAAGGTTCTTCTGCTGAGCCTTTTCGCGAACTGTTTCCCAATCAATACCTCGACCGTTATCTTCCACTTCAACAGCCATGCCACCTCCCTCGAGAGGCACAGCCCGGAGCGACAGCGTCGCCTCCTCCCTCTTCCCAGCCGCCTTGCGTTCCTCGGGCGTTTCAA
This sequence comes from Silvanigrellales bacterium, assembly GCA_028285285.1. Taxonomy (GTDB): domain Bacteria; phylum Bdellovibrionota_B; class Oligoflexia; order Silvanigrellales; family Silvanigrellaceae; genus JANQPW01. The sequence goes on along the minus strand of JANQPW010000252.1, from coordinate 5,707 downwards.
TTCCATGGTCAAGGGAGTTGCGGACCACGTGAATCATGGAAGACCAAAAGTCAGCAAACTCAGCACCTGGGTATCGCATGAAGTTGTGCTCAATCTTGACCTGCAGTTGACCCTTGCCCAAGCGCTCAGCAAAGCGCTGAGCCTGAGACTTCACCCGACTCAACCGACGTTTTGCAGACTCAAGCGACCAAGAGCTCAGCAGGCGTTCCATTTCCGAAACACTGGCTCCTTTGCGAACCCGCTCAATTGCGGCCACATACTCCTCAGCATCAATCTCAATTTGGTTTGATTCACCACGACCGATGAAGTCTTTGATTCCAGAGATCCGTTCATTCCAAAGCTCCGACAAAGCCTGAGCCCGCTCTTCCTGGTTTTCCAAGCCAATTTCGTCAAGGGAACTCTCCCAAGCATGGCAGCAATCGGCAATCGAGTTCAATCCGTAGATCCCCGAATTGCCCTTGATCGTGTGGAGTTGTCTTTTAAGAAGGGGCAGCTGCACAGAATCGCCGAGACCCTGAATCAATTTCTCTGTTTCGGCAACAAACTCAAGAAAGCCATTTTTATCGCTCAAAATCAGCTGGAAGGATCTCATTCGTTCCTTTGAGTCCCTCTCCAGCTCCTCTTGTGCCACTCTCGCAGAAATATCACTCACCACCAAGAGAACCTGTTCCACCTCACCTGAATCGTCGAGGATGGGTCGCAGGCCAAAGTGGAAGATCTTTCCATTTGACTCCATGCGACTCGGAATTTGATCTAACGCCATCTCAAGAGGAAGCAGCTGATCCAACATCTGCTGCCAGCCCATTTCAAACATCACGTGATTTTTGGGGTCGATCTCTTTCACATTCTCCAACAACGACGAGCCAGGTTTCCAGCTGGGAAACCACTCGTCAAGGACTCCGGAACGCTCTGTGTTTAACACTCCACCGCGCGAAACCATTACGAAGCCTTGCTCTGCGTTTGACAAAATCAAACCCATTTTCTCAGTTCGGCTCTTGAGTTCCTGTGTGCGCTCAGAAACCTTCTCTTCCAAAGCGCCATTCAACTCCTGCAGCTCATCGTTTTTCTCTTCAATCGATTGTGCCATTTGGTGCAGGCCGCGACCCCAGCTGCGAATGAGGTTTATCGCAAAAATCCAAGCAGCCAGAGAAATGGCCAATGAAACCAACAAGACTCCGAACAGAAAGTTCGTTTTCTCAGTTTCAGATTCCACTTTTGTTCGAATGAACTCATTGACCGAGTCGTTGTAGGCTTCCATGCCTCCCGCGTAGACCTCTTTGTCTTTTTGATAAGCTTCTCCTAGAAGAAGAGCCAAAGCCTCTTCTGATTTTCCTTCCGAAACCAGCTCAAACGACTTGGTTTCAGCCTCAATAAGACGTTGGTTTGCCATGTCTGTCTTTTTGGCTTGTTCGGCATCGGCCTGAACCGGGGTCAGCTCAGTCAGGGTGCCAATGGCTTCATCAAGCAGCGGCACATAATCGTTGTAACGTTTTTCCCAGGTCTGGTCGCCAGTGCTGGCGTTCATCCGTGCCGACATGGTCAAGACCTCATCTAGCCAAATGATCTTTCCCTGAAGATCTTGAGTTTTTAATCTCTGATCAACTGTTTCCTTCAAGCCTCTCCACGATTGATAGGTCAGAAAACTACCGGCACCAATCAAGCTCGTGGTGATGAGAGCAACTGCCCCCAGAGTGACAAAAAGCTTCCGACCCTGAGACACACCTCGCATACCCGACTCCTTTGTTTCGCGGACCACCGCAATGACCTGCATTGGTTCGGTGAAAGGAGAAAAAATTTTACACTTTTTTGAATTACCTAAAATACTTATTAAATTTTCAGTAGTTACGATATTTTGTCATTTTTGGAAAACTTTTCCTATCAGAAGAAACACATCAACTTCCACCTGTTCCTTGCGATAAAGAAGAAGATGGAGATTTCAAATTCAACTTTCCAAATTGAAGACTTGCCCCAATGCACAGAAAACATATGATTCCAGCACTTGAGCGCTACAAAGAGCTCGAACGGCAGTTCCCAGATATGCTTGAGCTCTCGGTTGAAGGAACCGTGGGAACTCCCGGGGATCAGTTTCCTGTCTACAGCTTTCGGTTGGGAAGAAAATTTACCAACACAGCAGAGGGACACTGCCCAACACTTCTGCTCTGCGCAGGTGTCCACGGGCTCGAAGCCATTGGTGTGAAAGTTCTTCTGAGTTTTGTAGAGCACATTTTAGCCCAGTCTAAGTGGAACTCGAGCATTCACTCTCTTTTGCATTCTATAAAGATTGTAGGCCTTCCACTTCTCAACCCAACCGGTTACTTTCATCTCACACGCGCCAACAGTCGGGGCGTGGATCTCATGCGAAACGCACCGGTAGAAAGCCACGAAGCTATTCCGTTTCTGGGTGGTCATCGCTTTTCATCTTCACTGCCCTATTACCGAGGAAAGCGCGGGCTTGAACCCGAGTCAGAGATTTTGATCCGGCAAGTCGAATCGGCATTGGAAACCAGCCCTTTCGTTCTGAGTGTTGATTTTCACAGTGGTTTTGGATTCGAAGACTCACTTTGGACGCCGTATGCGAAAACAACAAAAGAACCTCCTCACATGCAGTTCTTTAGCGAGCTCAAACGTTTGTTGGACAGCACCTTGCCGCATCATGTCTACACCTTCGAAAGACAGTCAAATGCTTATTGCACCCATGGTGATCTATGGGATTTTCTCTATGACAGACAGTTCCAGTCTCCCAGATTTGGAAACCTGCTACCCCTCACGCTCGAGCTGGGGAGCTGGACGTGGGTCAGAAAATCTCCCCTCAGCTTCCGTGGCCTCTGGAACCTATTCAATCCGGTACACCCACACCGAGAGAGTCGCGTGCTCCGCCGTCATCTTCCGCTGCTCATGTTTCTTTCAGCTGTGGTGCAAAATAACAAGAGCGTGTTCAGGCGCTTCGAACGCGCTTCAGTAGGTTAAGATAGCGTGGGGAGATATTTGAAGTCTCAAAGGCCATGAGAAAATCATGGCACGAAAACTCAGCGTCAAATGCCGGGCCGCCGATCACCTTGGCACCAACGTTGAAGTAGCCCTTCATAATGGTTGGGATCAGCCGATCGAGAAAAGCCGGAACAATCTTCACATTCTCGCGCTCGCCCTGCTCAATCAGCGGTCGCAGATCAAACGCTCCAGTTGGAGCAAAGTCAACTTCATCGCTCCACTTTCCTTTACTCCGAAAGTGATTCTTGAGCGCCAATGCCTGCAAGTGAGAGGCTCCAAAGACACTGACACAGCCCACGACAAAATCAATGTCATTTTCCAGAATGTAACTCAGGAGACTGCTCCAAAGGAGCAAAGGCACTGATCCACCGCGGTAGTCTGCATGCACGCAGCTACGGCCTAGCTCAAGCCCTCTGCCCAGAAATCGGCGGTGAAGGGAATCAATTTGGAACTCGTGGACAGAGTAAAGCTCGCGATTCAAACGACGAGCTCTGACAAGGGGGAGCATGCGGTATGTGCCCACAACACGATCCCCTTCCCTCACAACAATGTGGTCGCAGATTTCATCAAATTCATCGAAGTCCTGCTTAAGCTCTTCAACGAGCTCATTGCCCTGAGCCCCCAACTCTTCGAAGAAGACTTGATATCGCAGAGCATAAGCTTTTGCCAAAAGCTCGGGATCTCGCGTGACTTCACAGCTCATCTTGCTCTTTTGCGAAGCTCCAACAACCGGATGTGGTGTTGTCTGACTATACTGCGCTTGACTTGACTGCATCTCGCACTTCCCCTATTTGACTGTCGTCGAAATCTCTGTCTTTATTTTGGGCATGTGCTCTGATTTGTCGCAAGGAGTTCTGACACAATTGGGTGACAGTCTCGAAAGAGTTTTGAGATATGGTGTCAACAGGCTGAGCACAAACCCGTTCTGTCACAAGAACGTCATAACTCAAGTGAACCTTTGTCACATCCCGGGCCAAAACCTTGAGAAAGTGAGGGACAAAACTCATTTCATCGTACCAGGCCGCTTCATCTTGGGGCTCATAGCTAATACCCACTCGCACGAGCGGCACCCCAGCCTGCTTTGCAGCCCAAATCTGACCTCTTTGCCAGAGCTCCTGTGAGGGAAACAACTCTTTAGTGGTGCTTCCCTCCGGAAACACGCAAACAGAAAGGCTGTCATCTTCCAAACAACGTTTCAATTTGCGCAGCACCACAACACGAGACTGCAACGATTCACGACGCACAAAGAGACATCCCATTGCACTCGAAACCCGACCCAATAGAGGCCAAGTTTCAACCTCTGATTTTGCCAAGAACACACAGGGAATTGTGCTCCCAATGGATACGATGTCAAGATAGCTGACGTGATTGGAAACACATAAAACCGCCTGTCCTGGCCTTACTGGAACTTCTTGGTGCGTGATTTCGAGACCACAAATTCGCCCAGTGAGTTTTGAAGCTTTGGCACCAATCTGTGCCTTGAGACGTGGCAGCCACGCACTCTCATCAGATCGAGTGAAGACCCGAAACAGAAAACCGACCGAGGAGAGAAAAAGGCAGCTCAACAGGAAGCTAGATGCCACTCCAAAAAAGGCAAGCAATCGACAACCCGTTCTCATCAAAATCAGAAACTTTTTTGATTCCATGAAAGACCCTCAAGCCAAGTGATCAAAGAGCTTCCTCAAAGCAGACACTCTTAATCTGCATTATATTTCGGCAAAACTAAAGCCCTTCGGGTTACAGATTGATGAAATGTTTGTGTCAATCAAAAAGCCAGCGATCGGCCTTTCAAGACTGCAGATTTCCGCCCTTAGCGTCAGAGAACCGAGGTCAAGAACATCTCCTAAAGTGACGACCCTGAAAAGGAGTGAATACATTGAAACAGGGCATGAAGCCCTCACTTCCTTTAGGTAACATATTCTCAAAAGTAACATTTCAAAATTTGGAGTCTCTATGCTTCGTCACGCGCTCGCGTTCTGTGCGCTCTTTTGTCAAACTGCGGCCTTTTCAGAAACAGTCTCTTTGAACCTTTTGTCATTCAACGTAAAAGGCCTTCCCGACGTCACGGCACCACTTGGAATCCGACCTTTCAAAGATCGACCACCGGCACAAGTCTCTATCGCCAACCGCATGTCCAGCAACTACGACATCATTCTTTTTCAGGAAAGTTTTCATTACTTTCAGACCTATGAAAGACAGCTGCAGTACCCCTTCCTATCTGGTCCGGCACCTTCTCCATACCCCACACACACAAATGAAGAGATCGTGGCTGCCTTCTTCGAAGGCTCTGGAGATCGTGTTCTCAATGATGGGCTCGCACGCGCCGCGCTCCAGCCTTTTTCAAACCCCTTCCACGAGTCGTGGAGAGAGTGCAACGGCTATCGTTTTGCAGCAAACGACTGCATGAGCCACAAAGGCTTCAGCAGAGCCGATCATTTTGTGGCTGGTGAAACCCTCACGGTCTACAACGTTCATTTCGACGCAGGCAAAGGCAGAGCCGATCAAGCGATACGTCAGACCCAAGTCACCCAAATTCTCGACGACATTTCAAGACTGCCTCCTGAAAATGCCGTGATCATTGGTGGCGACTTCAACATGACTTTTAAAGAGGCAGCAATAAGGCGATTTGGCCTGGAGGCAAGCTTCAGCGACGCCTGCAAAGCTGTGCAATGCGCCATTGACGGAGGCATCGACCGCTTTCTGTACCGTCATTCCAACA
>JANQPW010000239.1 GCA_028285285.1 Silvanigrellales bacterium | reverse complement strand
AGGTCCGCATCGACGAGAAAGCTCTGTCTTTGGCCGGACTGTCACGTGCCCAAGTTGCCAATGCGGTTCGGGCAACCTACGACGGAATCGTGGCCGATAAAATCCAACGCCTTGACGAAGAGGTTTCCATTCTTGTGACTTTGTCTCGCAAGAAAAGTCAGGGAATGGCATCTTTGGGTGCCACACTGATCCCCAACCCCAAAGGAAAGCTCATCCGACTCGATTCGGTGGCAAGCTTTGAGACAAAAATTCGCAGCGGATCTTTTGATCACGCTGATGCTCTGCGTATGGTGGGGGTTGAGGCAGAGGTCAACGACAGTGTTCTCACCTCGGCGCAACTCAATGAGATCGTGCGTGAAAATGTCCCAGCTTGGCAGAAACAGTGGCCTGATCTCAGTTTTGCGTTTGACGGCGAAGAAAAAGACAGACAAGAGAGCTTTGAATCTTTGGGTCAGACGATGATCTTTGCTCTGCTGGCAATCTTTTTGATGCTGACCCTTCAGTTTGGCAACATCTATCAACCCCTTTTGGTCGCGGTGACGGTTCCCCTGGGCGCCCTGGCCGTGATTTGGACTTTTTACTTTCACGGTATGCCATTGAGCTTTTTGGGAATGATTGGCGTGATCGCGCTGGCCGGTGTCATCGTTAACAACGCCATTGTGTTTGTTGACTTCATGAATCGAGAAAAAAGGAATGGAGAAAGCCACACAGAGGCTGTCGTGAATGCTGCAAAGTCGCGGCTTAGGCCGATTTTTTTGACCACAGTCACCACGGCTGTCGGCATTTTGCCCACGGCCTATGGCTTTGGTGGAAAAGACCCCTTCGTGGTGCCTATTGCTTTGGCTTTAGGGTGGGGTATGATTTTTGGCTCGGTTCTCACAACACTCATTTTGCCGGTGCTGCTTGCGGTGACCCACGATATTGTGAGAGTTTTGGGTTGGGTGTCTGGTCTGGGCCGTTCACCGAGAGGCTCATCGCTAAAAGACCCATCGCCGGATGGGAAAGGAAAGGCGGACGCCAATAGCACAGCCGCCAAGTCGGTGCCGGAAGACGAGCCGCCCCGAATTGGCTACGGTGCTCCCAAACATGCAAAACGCTGAGAGAGAACATGGCGAGAAAAACAGAAATAGATCCCGAAACCATTCTAGAGGCCACCCGCAAGGTCATTTTAGAAAAAGGCATCGATGTGAAGACATCGTCTATCGCAGAAGAGGCAGGTGTCTCTGAGGGCTCCATATTTAGCAGATTCAAGACAAAGCTTGAGTTGGTCACAGAGGCTCTTCTCTCTACTTTGAAAAAAGATTGGCTCAGTCTGCTCGATCAGGCCGACGATGAACACGATTATGTTGAAGTGCTGGAAGATGCCATTGTTGAGGGGCTTTTGCACCTCCGTGTGGTGATGCCCATTTTTATGGCCGCAAATGCTCACTTTGGAAAAAAACTTCCTCTGTTTGAACTGGCCAAGAAAAAGAAGTTCGACACCCCTCCTATCAAACTCATCAAAAAGGTGAAACGATACCTCGATCTTTTGATCGAAAAAGAGCGCATTCCGCCGTGCAAAACAGATCTCGTGGCGGCAATGCTCATCGGCCCATCCATCGAGAGGGTGTTGAGTGAAACCTTTAAAGGAACGAAAAGCAACCGCTCAGAAGACAAAAAGTTCGCCAAAGAGATCGTTCAATACGCCCTTCATGGAATCTTACACAGAGAGGAGTGACGTTCGAAAGTACCGACTAGAGAGTAGATTAAGGTGTTTTGTTGCCTTAAGGCGCAACGGTCTTTTGCAATAGGTGTTGGGCAAGTTTCTTTGAAATCAAGAGCCTGTTTCCCTCAGGCGTGGATTTCAGATCTGAGTTCTGACAAACGGGGTTGAAGCTTGGCATGATCTCAGGAAACAGCTGTGTTTCGATGCAATTTAGCGTTTCTGGTGTGTTCAGCAGATGAGAGGCTAGGCTTTCAGCGCTCGAAAAATTCACAACTTCACTGCCTATTGCAGCGGCCCCGTTCAAGAGCTCTGGTTTGGCAACGAGCAAGTCTTTTTTCAGTCTTCCCAAAGGATCATATGCATCGAAAGGATAAGCGAGTGGGTCGAATGCTTGATGACATCCCGCACATGAGGCGTTTGTTGTATGAATCTCAAGATCTTGACGGAAACTTTCTGTCTGTACCGCATTGACGATGTCGGGAATATCTGGAGGAGGTGCGGGAATGTAGCCGCAGAGGAGCTTGGTGCGAATGTACAACCCCCGTTTGATAATGTTGTTTTCGCCACCTCGATTGTAGGATGCTAGAAAACTTGGGTGGGTTAAAATACCCGCATTGTGGATACCCAGGGCCAAATCGTCTCTCAGGCTCTGGTTCTTGGTCACCGTGGCGATATGGTCTACGTCTTGGATGGCGACGCCGCTAAAAAGCCCTTCAACATCTAGCTCGCCACCACTCAGTTTAGTGGCCACAAAGGTATCGGCGTCGTCCACTAAAGCCTGTGCCAGATTACCATCTTGCTTGTTAAATTCACTGTCGTTGCGAACGATGGTATCGGGTCTATCGTAAGGGATGACTCTTTTTAGTTTTTCGAGAATTTTGTTCTTTGCTTCAGTCGTGCTCATGAGAGAAGTGATTGCACTCTCGAGAGTGGCCAAATCGCTCAAGTCGCCCTGTTCGGCAAGGGAGAGCAATTGCGCTGTTGGTGGAGATTCTGTCAACTCAAAGGAGATAGCTTCCGCAATTTCATACCCGCTCAGTTGATCATCGGCTCCATGACCCATTTGTGATCTCATGAATAGCTCTGATTGGACAACCATTGCAGCGATGACGTGTTGAATGGCTTCTGACTTGTTTCTGAAGCCGGCCGCGACCGAAATGGCCGCGGACAGGTCGGTTTGGGTATCGACTCCTTTTAGCTGCCGCGTTAGCGTGGGGAGATAAGTGTTCACAATCATCTGCGCGCAGGTGCTGGATAGCGCGTTGCCGTTGTTTGTGCAGGCAACTCTGGCTCTGACTGCACTCTCGGCAAGAGTTGCAAAACTCTCCGCAAAGTCCATCACCGACTCAGCGAACACAACGTTGAATTGGAAAATTGACCCAAGGCTGTCTGAGGAATACTGTCTAGCTAGAATTTGCGAAAGATCATCGATTTGGCTGCGGTCGACTCCAAAGGCAGAGGCGAGAATGGCGTTCGTGCTGTTTGGTGTTAGTCGATAAAAAGACTTTACGCTTTCCCCTGGGCTACAAGACACCTGATTTGGGTTGTTGGTGTCAGGTGTTGTGGGATCGGCGGGAGCGGGTTCGGAGGGATCGGCCGGCTCAGGCTTTGTGGGGTCGGTGGAATTCTTGACGTCAGTGTCTGCAAGAGCTTCCTTGCTTTTCTTCCCTGTGGCTGTGTCATTGGTCCCTTCCTCAAGAATCACTTCTGCGGTTTGGTTTTGTGCGCTGCGGAGAGTGTTCGAGGGGTTGGTTTGAAAGGAATGGTATCTTTTTCCACAACTGCAAACAAGAACTGAGGCGATGGTTATGATCACGTTGACGAACCAGGAGTTCGGGTCGCGCTTTTTTTTGTTTTTCGTTTCTAATTGCATTTTATACTTCCTCTGAATCTGGAGATTTAAGTCAACATGTCGGCGATGACATTCGATCCTGGATCGAGCCCATCTCCAAATTGAGTGATCTTACTGCCGAATGACCTCGATAGAGTCAGAAAATACTCGGCCCCGAACCGTCCGGAACCATCAATGGCTTTGCCTGTGTTTAGCTTTCCGCCAGCGGATCCAAAAGTGAGGTAGCTGACTTTGTTACAACCACCATGATGCCCACCCCCGAATGCGCTGGACAGCATCAGACACGTATTGTCTAGGGCTGTTCCTGCTCCTTCTTGCACAGAGGCAAGGTAATCACGAAAACGCAAAGAATCTCTCACACTCATGTCGAGCACGCGGCTCTGAATAACGTTCGCCGACAGAGTTGTGCCGTCAGAAAGGTTGGCGGGTTTGCCATGCCAGGCTTGGTGCCCCTTGAAGTCTCCACAAAAGTACAGCGGAGTGTCACGGTGTTCGAAGTAAATGACATTCGTAGCTCCACAGGTGATCGCTGCGTTGATGAGTGCATAACAGTCTTCCATAGCCTGAAGTTGCACTTCTTGTTTATCGAAATCTCTGAGTTTTCTGAATTCTCTGGGCAAGAGCCGTGGGTCCAAAGCCGGAGCCATTGGGTTTTGACAAGAGGTCATAGGGGCGGTTTTTGGGGAGCTTCCTGCAAGCCGCAACTCAAGAGCTCGCAGTTCCTCGAGGTACTTATCGACTTGCTCTATCTGTGATCCCGCAACTTTTGTTCGCAGTTTTTTGATATCGGTCAACATGACATCAAGTAGGGATTTTCTTCGAGCCAAACGATTCGAGGTTTCTGCGGGTGTCATTCCTGCCGCAGATCCAAATAAGTATTGGAATCCCTCAACTGCATTTTTGATTCCTTCAATGTTTTGGCCTGGGCCGAAAGCAGTGTTGAGGTTGTCTTCGCCTTCAACAACGGTTCCCGGTGTGTGCATGACCAAAGAAGGTTTTAAGGTAAACTTTCCAACTTCGCGCGCTATCACTTGATCAAGGCCGGCAAATCCTGGGTTCTTAAAGTCGTTTGCCGGCGATCCGGCGTTTGCCGCCGTGTAGTTTCGAGGTGCTCCATGGAGGTGTTCTTCGCCGATCAAGTGCTTCATGGAGTGAACCAGTTGAATTTCGTTCTTAAACTGGTTAAAGGGAGCATAGTTGTCTTTAAATTCGAAGTTGTCAGGGTTTGTTATGGAAACGAGTTGACCGGGCGAAAGCGGTAGACCGTGCGGGAACTCGTACTGGATGAATCTTTGCAGTGTCGCGCCGGTTTGCGCTTGAGCCTCGAGTCGAGAAAAAAGTGGGGCAAACAAGCCGTATCCTGAAGATAATCCCACCAGGTTTAAGAAGGAGCGTCTTTTCATAAGTTAGCCCTTTGTTCTAGATCCTATTTTGAATCCGATTTGTTGTGTTTTTGAGCTCTTGGAAGCCTTACATTGATCTTTTCGGAATTAAAAAACTAGAAATTTAGTAGTTTGGGTTTATTTAATGTAACATAAAGGAATAAAAAGATATTAGTGTGTTTTTTTATATAAAAGTGTTCAAAAAGAGATCTATTTCATAGTGATCCTTCAGAGGAAATGATGCGAGTCCATTCCATTTTGTGTTGAAGAGGCCAGCGGCCAAAATGCCGCATTCAGATTCAGGTAGGACGGCGCCGCTCACAAAGAAGCGGGAGTGACTGACTGAGCTCTACACGAACTTTTTGACGGCCCGCAGCGCTGATTGCTTTGAGTGCCCCGCTTCCATGATTCTTTTGCAGATGTAATCACGATTGTCAGTCAGGGGAGAGAGTTTCTTTGCAATCTCTTCAGCTGTCGCCTTGCGGGATTTTTTCTTCTTCTTCTTTTTCTTCTTCTTTTTGGAGTCGAAGAGCTTTGAAATGGACTTGCCCACATCTTCCACAAACTCGGTCACGTCTTTTGTGGCTCCGGAGACTGTTTTTTCCAGCGACTTCTTGTCAATCTTCACAGACTTCAAAGCGTTCTCGAGATCTTTCGACTTCACACCTGCTCCCGAAAGGGCATGAGAGAGATCCAGCGGCTTCACCTTGAGCCCTTTGAGGGCCTTCGCAACATCCTTCGAGCTCACTTTTGTCTTCAGGAGTGCACTTGCGATGTCCTCTGGAGCTTTGCCAAGTGAGTGAAAGGCATTTGCGACACCTTGTGTGCTTTGACTGAAGTTCTTGGCCAAAGTGTTCCCGAGCTTCGCTGTGTCTTCGAAGCCTTTGAGAACGCCCTTGCCAACATCGTCGAGAAACCGATCCACATCTTCATAGATCTCTTCGAAGAAGTCGGAAACTTCACGAGCCAAATATTGGCCAGCATGATTCAGGTTGTCCTTCGTTGGATTCAGTTCGATCTCAACCTTGCAAGACTCACCAGCAAGTTTAATGGATGCTCCCAAAATTGCGTATGGCTTTGACTTCTTCAGGCCCATCTCAAGATAGCCTGTCACCTTTTCCTTGAAGCGAAGGGTTTGAACGTCTCCAAGATAGAGCCGAAGGTCCGCATCAAAATGAACTCCCATTTTGGCATAGAAGTTCTTGATATCCCCAACCTGGGCTTGAAAGGCAATGATGAAGTCAACATGACCTTTGATCACAGGAGAACGAATTGAGTTTTTGTTTTGCACGCGGATGTCGAGCTCGAGTGCATTCGTTGAGACTCGGGCGAGGCAATCCATCCGCAATCCGATCACCCTGAGCCTTCCATTGGCATAGAGGTGCGGGCTCCGAAACTCCTTCACGGGATGACTGCTCCGCTGGTAAGTGCTCACAGAAAGCTGCGGACCTTTCTTTCCGCTCTGGTCTGAGAAGCAGAAGAAACTCTTGTTGCCAATTGTGATCGCCTTATTCACATAGGCATCAATCGCAATGCCTTTTGCCGGGCTGATGTCAATGCTTGCATAGGCCTCAAATTCAATCACGCGAATGCGCGCTGAAAGAAGAAAGCCGGGCTGGTACTCCAAGGCTCCCACACGAGCGTAGGAAGTGCACACGTAAACCTGCGGAGCCAGGACGGCTCGCACCTTGTTCTTCACCTGCTCAATCTGGTAACTCTTCAAGCTGTCTCGTCGGTTGACCAGTGTCCAAGATTTTCCTCTCCTGTTTGTGATGAGTAAGGTGTCGGGCTCGGTCGCGGGAAGCGAGATACTTGCAGCACTGGAAAACGCGCTGGCCACACTCTCGAGGTTGCGCGAGTCTAGCGCTTTCACAGTAGTCTTTGGCAAAAAGAATTCCTGTGTTTCGAGAATCTCGACTTTTTTCAGAGGATTGGCGAGACCTTTTGGAAGTTTTTTGCAACCAGCAAGGCCTGTCACGACTTTGTACGCATTGAGCTCGCTCACTGATCCTGCAAGAACGAAACTCGAGTTTGCCGTGTCGAGGAGGAGCACAATGGAGCTTTGAAAAGAGCGTGTGTTGATCCGCCCCGCGAATCCGAAGCCCGGCACACCTGCCCAATTGACCGATCCCATGAGACCAAGGTTGCTCAATTTAAGACCCTGAAGTTTCAGAGTTCCTTTCAGAGAACCCGTAAAGCCAATTCCAACAAGAGTCACGCTCACACCAATATCCAGAAGCATCTTGTGATGGTTGATGTTCATCTGGCCACTGCCCAGAAGGTAGTACTCGGGAGACTTTCCAGCTTGCATGCGAATGCCGAAGCTGGCCTTGAGCGGGTTTCCTTCGAAAGTCGCGTTCACACTCGAGTGTAAGTTCACAACAGGCTGTTGCCCAGCCTTTGATTCGACCTGCAAGGTCACAGGAAGTCTGTCATCCAGTTGAAAGATCTGGCCGATAAGCTTCTGTGCGCGGTCAGATTTCTTCAGAATCCAGGTTCCATGCACGTTGAGGCCGCGGACGACCCCAGATGGACTTGTGGGCAACTGAACACCCGAAGAGTTGAGGGTCTGATTCCCAGAGAAGGCAGCTGAGGTTGGAAACTGGAACTGAGCATTCTCCACCGTTGAGGCAATCAAGGTCAGATCTTGAAGATTCGCAATCTTCTCGATGGGCTCTAGAAATTCAAGACCTTCAATTTTTGAAAGCTTTTTCTTTCCGAGATAGATTCCGGTCGCAACTCCCCACGACCCTCCCGTTTTACCGGCCTGCAGAGCGAGCATTCCCACCTTGGGGATGGTGCTGAGAGCGCGGAACCGGAAGCCTGAATTCTGCTTTTCGGCAACCACCTGTGTGTTCACCATCTTCAGGTCAAAACTTCCCGGGCCCCCGTGCCCTTTTCCAGTGATCTTTCGGCAGAGTTCCGAAAGATTGACTTCGGGGATCTCTGCTTTGAGATCAAAGTGTTTTGGGGTGGAGTAGTTCACCTGGAAATTCAAAGTATCGAGTGTGGCTCTGCCCGTAAAGTATCCAGAGACTTTGCTGCTGTTTTTGCTTTGTTGACTTGATTTCGCACTTGAAAGGGTCTTCGTGACTGAGAATGAGATGTCCTCGACCGACACTGCCTTTTTGCCCAGGTCAATCTTCCAGCCTTTATCTCCGGTGGAAAAGCTCCCTGAGACAGTCACATGATCGCCCACACATAGTTCGATGCCAAACGCCTCGACGTCCAGCTCTGCTGGCAGAGGAACGTCAGAAAAACACTTTTTCATGAAGCTCTTGAAGTCAATGCTCTGTGACTCGGCAAGAGTCGCCGTGAGGAGATACTCGCTTCCAAAGCGACTCCCTGTCACGACAAAAGGTGTGCCAGCGATCTCTGTCTCAGTGAGTAAAGTTGCTTTCAGAATTGGCTTTGGCTTGTTGAAGACTTCCAATCGGACAGAAAGCTCGTCGATGGAAAGGTGATCCTTCCAAATCTCCCAGTTCAGATCTCGAACCCCCAACTGAACCGTCGCATAGGTCAGTGCGAGCTTGTTCACGCCTGAAACAGAAGTCGGAATGGACTTTATTCTGAAGCCCAGATCGATTATTTCGAGGGCCTCAAGTTTAGATACTGTCGTTTGAATTGGCTTTGGAAGGTGATCATGGAGTGAAACTCCACCCATGGCTCCTGTCAAACGTGCGAGATTGCCTATAGAGAGACCTTCAAACCTTGTGTAGACAAACACTCCAGAGTCCTCGGAGTACACAGCATGAGCATCCAATGAGATTTCGGCTTTCTCAATCTCTAGCTTTCCTGTCAGCGCCTTTCGGGGCTCGTAGATTTCATCATAGAAATCCCAGTCGTCAAGCGGGCAGTAGATCTGCAGGCGCGTGTCTGAGAACTGGAGACTTCCCAGCTGAAAGTCTTCTCCGAGATCGGCAACGAGATGGATTCCGGGAAGGCTCTCTGCGTAGTCCCATGGGAAGACGACCTCCGACTGCTGACGCTTCAGTGAAGCTGCGAGTGCTTCTTCGGAGAAATTCGTATTGAACTGAGGAAGGTTGACCCTACCATAAAGCCAATTCTCCGATTTCTCACTCACGAGGTGCTGCAGGAGCTGAAGTGGTCCATAAAGCTGCGCTCGAGCGAGAAAGTTCACTCCCGAAGTGAGCTGCTTTCCGCTTTCTAAGTCCACAAAATCGGCGTCAGACACAATGAGGCGAGCTTCTTTGAGCAAGAACTGGTCGGGGAACGACTTGAACTCATCGCCATGGAATATCGAATCGGAATCATCCACGTGCGGAAGTCCGGGAAAGGAGTTGATGAACTTCCACTTGTCTGAGGAGTCTCCTCTCGAAAGGAGGGTGTAGTGAATGCGGGGTGAGATCCGCCCATCCTTCTGAACAACAAATTCCGCGGTAACTGGCAGGTCTGGCACATTCAGGTAGTCGGAGGTTCCCGTCACTAGAATTCGATCGGGATCCTCCGAAATCTGAAGTGCTGCATTCTTCAACTTAATGGTTTCGCCTTCGCGAAAGTAGTTGGCCTTCAGGAAGGACTCAAAGAGTCCCTCCTGGCTTTCCACGTTGATCTCAATCTCGCTCTTTCCGCTCAACCAAGATTCCAGCTGAACAAGAGAGGAGCTGTATTCATCCAACCTGAGTGCATTTCCCATTTCAGAGTCTCCTATCTTGCCATTCGTCCGGTGATGTCGCCATTCCTGAGCCGCCCCAGTTCAACGGGTTGGTCTTGACTGAAACGATTGAAGTTTGCGTTGTAGGTTGCGGCCCCGGCTGCATTGGTGCTGCTGTCAGCCGATCGGCGACTGTATCCCCGCGCAACAATGTCTTTGATGCGAAGTACTGCTTCGCGTGTGTCCCGACGAAATTCATGATCGCTATTCTTCGCCCCGGGAATCGGAAGCAGCTTTGCAAAGTCAACACTCTTGCGGGTGAGCTTCGCTTTGATGTCTGTCTCCCATCCGGGGTTGAGCTCCACGATGAAGTCATCATTGTTTGCAACCTTTGATACAAAAGAAACAAAGTTATCGATATCGTCAATGAAGATCTCATTGTTCCCGTAGAACTTATCGATATACGCATCGGGAACATAGAT
>JANQPW010000209.1 GCA_028285285.1 Silvanigrellales bacterium | reverse complement strand
TGCTGGGAGGGGGCCTTTCAGAAGACGCTGTGATGGAGGCCGTGCTCGACGCCGGCGCCGAAGAAATCAAAGCTGATGGTGACGAAATCGTGGTTTACTCCGATGCCACCGACTTTGCAGCTGTTCGAGACGCCATCGCCGAAGCAAAATTTGAAGTGCTCAAGAGTGGGCTGGAAATGATCCCAGACAACACCATTTCCCTTGAAGGCGAAGATGCTCAGAAGTTTTTGAACCTCATTCACAAGCTCGAAGACAATGATGACTCTCAGAACGTTTACCACAACTGTGAATACACTGAGGAAACTCTCAAGGCCTTTCTCGACTCTCAGAGCAACTGAACTGGAGTGAGTCAATGAGCCGAGAAAAAGAGCAAAACAAAACAAACGGCGGAACCAGAGCAGGCGCTTCTGTTGGCGAATCTGAGAAGGAAGACATGCGAGATCTCTTTCTTTCAGAGGAAAAGCTCGTGCGGCTGGCCATTGGCCATCTTCAAGGAAAGCGCCCACCGCAAAACCCAACAAAGAAGTCTTCGGGCGCACCCCTAGCTCAATCTGCCCGGCTGAGAAGGCATCTTGCGAAAAAGCTCAAACGTGAACTCGTGGGGCGAGGTTGGACCACTTTGGAGCTCGCAGAAAACTCAGCTCTTTCAGTGGGCGAATGCCGAGCTCTGGAGGCTGCGGCCCTTCCCTTCACCCCGGAAGTTGCGGAAAAGCTGTCTCAGGTCTTTGCAACCTCTTCGGACTACTGGCAAAAGGAAGGTGACTGAGCTCGTGCGGCTAACAGGTGCTCAATCGATCTCAATGACCTTGACCTGGTTTGAATTCCCTGACTTGTCGGAATTGAACAGAATCGAAACCGGTGCCACCATGTCGCTCATGGCCACACGGCCTTTGCCCGTCATGGGTTCACTCCGCACTCCCGAGCCATCAACGATGACAACGAAGTCGTAGCCATCTTCCACGTCATAGCTCACATCAACAGCGACGCGATCCGATGGTTCTTCTCCTTGAATTTCAACCAACACCCGATCTTGTGAGTTGTGGCCCAACTGATGCCGCTGAAAAACATGAACCCGGCTGGGATCTGGCAAAGCAAACTCAGCCCGCCCATCGATATAGGCACGGAACTGCGCAATCGGCGTATTGGAAATAAAGGTGCCATAGTTGTAGGGAGCAATTCCACCATCGTGAATTCCCACAATTTCTAATGTGCGGCTATCAACAACAGCGCTTCCACTGTTTCCTGGTTCCGTGTCGCATTGGTGCGAAAAGGCTTGGGAGCTCCAGCCTCCGTAGGAGGGGTCCAACAACTCACACTCACCACTCCACTCCAATGGCCTTCCACTGGGGTGTCCAAACATCGTGATGGGCGTTCCCCACCTGGCATTCCCACTGGCCAAAGCCACCTTTTCAGCAGGTGCGTTGTCGACCACAAACAGAGCGTAGTCTCGATCGTTGCTCGTTTCTTGCACCAAGATCATGCGACATCTCGAAACCAAATGGGGCTTCGTTCCCCGGCGGCTCCCCCAGGTCACCTTGGTAGACGAACAATCGACCATCTCTTCTTTCTGAGCCGGAGCATCAAAACAGTGGCCTGCCGACAAAACAAATCCATTTCCTAAGTGAGTAGCCGTGCAACCCATAGACATGTGTCCGATGGCGTTCAGCATAGCTCCGTACTTCCGAGGAATGTTTTCTCCATCTCCATTCACAGGCACCAAATCATTTTCGCCAATGATTTTTCGAGGTGCTTGGCTCTGACCGACAGGAATCAAAGTCTTCAAAGGCAAACCCTCGGGAGAACGAATGCTTTTGCTCACCCAGGAGGTGTTCGTGTTGGCTGGGCCACAAGAAGCCAAAGTTGCCGAGCCGCCCACAGCAACGAGCACACCAAACGCAACTCTTTGAAAGGCATTTGCGGTGGTTCGGTTACTCGCGTTTCGGCAGGTCATCTTGGGTTCTCCCTCTTCTCGTGAACAAGACTATTGACTGACTAGCCAATCATTACATCGAAAGAAAACTTCGTGCAAGCCGGCTGGCCAACTTTTTATTGCCAGCGAAATTCTTTGACTTTTAAAAAAGGATCATGGGAAAGCCTTCAACATCTTTTGAGAAGATGTGTTTCCCCTCTTTCCGAGTCTTGACAAGCCTGGAATTTCGACCGAACATGCCGACGAACTGAAGCGCCACTTTTCCTTATTCCCCAAGGGTTTCTTGGTGTTAACCCGCAGCTGATTTTGCGTTGAGGCCCTCAGTTGAATCGGCCAAAAACGGCCAACCAAAACAGGTCAAAAACCTGTGAAAAATTGCCTGGTCTTGGAGCTATTCATGGAACTCGTTAGCGAAGTCATTCCCGAATCGTGGTTTGCCCGTTCGGCACCTCGGGTTGCCCCAGGTCTTCTCGGCGCTCTTCTTTGTGTGCGCCGGCAAGGGCGGGTGGAGCGTTGGAAAATTGTTGAAGTTGAAGCTTACACTCAAGACGACCCCGCAAGCCGTTCTCGAAAAGGTCGAACTCCCACCAACGAGGCCATGTTTGAAGCCGCCGGCACCATTTTTGTGGCCCACACGGGGCCGCACCGATTCTTTCACATCACCACAGGTAAAGACGACGTGGGTGAAGCCGTGCTTGTCCGCGCCGTTGAGCCCGAGTTTCCCTGCGATGCACAACGACTGAGGGAAGCGGCTGGCCCGGCCCGGCTTTGCAAAACACTGGGCATCCATCGAGATCTCAATGGGCTGGAGCTTTCTCCTGAAAATGGCCTTTGGATCGAGTTTCCCGACGAGAAAATTGCTCGGTCTCGGGTTGTGCGCACCGAGCGCATCGGTGTGAAAAAAGGAGTTCAGCTCCCCAGAAGATGGTATGTGAAAACAAGTGCATCCGTGTCTGTGAGGGAAGTCTGACCACCCCTATTCCTGCTTTTCAATTCGCTTAAGCAGCCGATATCTTAACAAGATAGAGTTTTTTCTTTGCCTTTTTCCAGTTGGAGACGAAACCCCGACAGTGGTTTTGAGAAAACCAATGGGAAGGGCATCATCATGAGAATAAGTTCAATGGTATTCGTATCTGGCGCAGCGCTCCTCGCTGTGGCATGCGGTGGCAATGGAGACGGAACTGAGGCGGCGACTGGAGCGAACACGACAGCTCCCACGGCAACGGCCCCCGAGGTTCCGGCGGCAACACCAGAAGTTCCTGCTGCAACAGCGGGAACCACATCTTCAAGCATGGTGACCGGTCTGGGAAATTCCCTCCGCCTGCAGCTCACTGGCTCCAGCACAACAGCACTCACCTCAACAGCAGTGCTCACGGCTGAACAAGCCGACGCGGTTGTGAAGGCGGCCATTGAAGGGCTTGAGGCGCAAAATCTCTCCACCTCAGAAGATCTGGTAGCGGTTCTTCCCGTGTTCATTGAAACGGCCACTGCCGCGATCACCAAAGCCGGCCTGACGGATTCAGAGAAGATCATCAACACAAGCAAGACCATTGTTTCTTCGCTTGTTTCGGCTGCAAAAGACTACCCCAACAACATGCCAGCCGCCTCAGCCGCAAGTGGACTCACTCCCTTTCAGACCATGGTGAAAAAGGCCTCCGCCGCATCAATTGCCTCTTTGGACTCAGCGGGCCTTCCTGCCGACGCCATTTCCACCGCATCTAAGGGGGTCATGGAGAGCTTTGTGGGATCTCTCGACGAGGCCGGGGCAGCTGCAGCCGATCTCTCCGCTTTGACTTCCCTCGTGGCGGAATCTGCCGTTGGCGCTCTTGACCAAATTGACATCCCCGGCTTAGCAGGAGCCGATGTGCCCACCTTTGCAGCCAGCCTCTCCGAAGGATTGGCGGCTGGGCTCG
>JANQPW010000204.1 GCA_028285285.1 Silvanigrellales bacterium | reverse complement strand
CACGACTTTGATCGGAAGTTGATTGAAGATGTGATTGTGGGTTGCGCCATGCCCGAGGGAGAGCAGGGCATGAATGTGGCCCGCATTGGTCTGTTGCTTGCGGGTTACCCTGTTGAAGTTCCGGGTGTGACCATCAACCGATTCTGTTCGTCGGGTGTGCAGGCCGTTGCTATGGCTGCTGACCGCATCCGTTTGGGAGAGGCCGATATTGTTGTGGCGGCAGGTACGGAATCTATGAGCATGGTTCCCATGATGGGAAATAAGGTTGTGATGAACCCGGCTGTGTTCTCAAAAGATGAGAATGTGGCTATTGCCTACGGCATGGGCATTACAGCTGAAAAGGTTGCGGAGCGTTGGAAAATCTCACGGGAAGCGCAAGATGAGTTCGCCTTCCAAAGCCACAAGCGGGCCACCGAGGCGAGAGAAAAAGGTTACTTCAAGCCGGAGATCTTGCCCTACTCGGTTGAAAGCAGTGGGTTCGACTTTGGCAGTCGACAGATTGTTTCGAGTTCAAACCTGGTTGAACACGATGAAGGGCCACGGCCCGACACAAGCGTGGAAGCCTTGGCGAAACTGCGACCGGTGTTCCACGCAAAAGGCAGTGTCACAGCGGGGAATTCTTCCCAAATGAGCGATGGTGCCGCAGCAGTGCTTTTGGCAAGTGAGGAAGCTGTGAAAAAGCACAACCTCAAACCTTTGGCAAAATTCGTGACATTTCAGGTTGTGGGTGTTGAGCCTGACGTCATGGGAATTGGGCCGAAAGATGCCATACCCAAAGCCTTGAAGGTTGCGGGCTTAAAGCAAGATGATTTGGACTGGATTGAGTTGAATGAGGCTTTCGCTGCTCAGAGTTTGGCTGTGATTCAAGAGCTTGGTTTGAATCGTGAGAAAGTGAACCCCAACGGGGGCGCTATTGCTTGGGGGCACCCTTTGGGTGCAACTGGAGCCGTGCGCACAGCTACGTGTTTGCATGGGCTGAACCGAGTGGGAGGGCGCTACGGTATGGTGACCATGTGTGTGGGCACAGGAATGGGTGCGGCGGGCATTTTTGAGCGTTTAGCTTAAGAGCTTGTTCGTACCGGAAGCCTCTCAACTGTTTTTTGAGATGCTTCCGTTTTTGTAAGTTTAAATCCTTGTGAAATCTCTACGGAACTGCTGTTCAGGTGGTTTTTTGCTTGCTGCCTGGAAGATCTGTAAAAGCAATTCAAGGGGTATGTCACCTTATAGGGAAAGGTTGCATGCTTTGTTCTCAACGGCAGGAGGATGTTTATGTCAGCCCAGAACCCAGGCTCAAACCCGCGGAACAAACGTCGGCTCATTTTAGGCGCAGTGGTCTCGCTTTTTGCAGCGCTTGGAGTCGTTTCAGCCTATTTTCTGGCGTTTGCGCCCAGCAAGATCAATGAGGTGGTTGACTCGATCTCCGCCCATGGCAGCAACTACAGCCTGCCAAAAGGCAGTGTCGTTGACCCAGAAAACGAAGAAGAGGTTCAGGCTCTCAAGTCTTTTTCTAAGGTTTTTGTGAACTTAGCGAAGAAAACAAAACCAGCCGTGGTTTATATTCGCGTCAAGAAAAAGGCGAGCGAGAGGCCCTCGGGAGGGTTCTTTGGATTTCCAGAGGAGTTCTTTGGGCCTGAGTTTCGTCGGAGGGGTCCTGGCAGTCGGCGCTTTCAAGAGGGCGCTGGATCCGGGTTTATTGTTGACAAAGAAAAGGGCTATGTGATCACAAACAACCATGTGATCGAGGGTGCAGAGTCCATCACCATCACGACCATTGATGAGCGGGAGTATGAAGGTAAACTTGTGGGTGGCCACAAAGACAGTGACGTTGCTGTGATCCAGTTTGCCAATCTTGAGAAACTGGATCGTGAAGCAGTCTCTCAGGTGAGTTTTGGGGACTCTGATCAGGTGGAGGTGGGAGATTGGGTCGTGGCTCTCGGTGCTCCCTTCCAGTTGCCGCAAACACTCACGGTAGGAGTTGTGTCTGCCCTCGGGCGGGAGCGCATTATTGGCGGTCGCACGTCTCTGGAAGACTTCATTCAAACAGATGCGGCCATTAACCCAGGCAACTCTGGTGGCCCCTTGCTCGGTCTTGACGGCACGGTGATCGGCATCAACTCGGCTATCAGTTCAACCTCGGGAGCTTCTGCTGGGATTGGCTTTGCCATCCCTTCGAGCATTGCTCGCAACATCGCCGAGAGCCTGATCAACACCGGAAAAGTGGAACGAGGGTTTATTGGCATCACCGGCCAAGATGCAAACGCTTTGAGTTCGGAAATGCTTGAAAAAATTGGAATGTCTGCTTCACAACGCGGAGCCATCGTTTTTTCTGTTATTCCTGGAAGTCCTGGAGAGGCTGCAGGCCTTCAGCCTTATGACATCATTGTGGAGCTTGATGGTGAAAGCCTGAAGAATTTTTCTCAACTGCGGACTCGAATAGCCTTCGTTGCACCCGGAACTGTGGTGAAGTTGAAGGTGTTGCGGCAGGGAAAAGAACAGGACATTGACTTGAAAGTGGGGAGTTCTGAAGACTACAAGAGTGAAATGGGGCAAGGACCGTCAGATGGTTCGGGGAGTCGGCCCAGCGCAAGTTCAGAAAAGTTTGGCTTCTCCCTTCAGGCTCTCAATGACACTCTGCGGCGAAGTTTTGGGGTTCAGGCCGAAAAAGGTGTGTTGATTGCCGATGTGCAGGAACGGGGGCTGGCAGCCCGGTTTGGGTTTCGCACGGGTGATGTGATTCTTGAGGTTGACAGAAACCCTGTTTCAGAACCTGATCGGGTTGTGAAGGCCTTTGCAGATGCGGAAGAAGAAGGTGGTGAAATTTTGGTTTTGATTGAACGAGAACAGCGCAAACAGCTCATCGTTGTGAGCTTGAAATAGTGCTAGCCGAGCAGGGAGGAGCAAATTCTCCCATCTTCACCGTTGTGGGAGTGCATCTTGCGGGCGCAACGACTTCAAAGACAGCCCTTGTGCGAGCTCAGTTGCGGGTTGGTGTGTGTTGGTCTGGTCAGGTTGGCCTTTCCCACGAACTTCTGAGGCCTTGGTATGAAGAGCTTTTTCCAAAATGCGAATTGAAACCTCGATCGGAGAGGGAGCGGGGAGCAACTCCGACACAGGGTGAGCGAGCCCTCATCGTTGACGCCGTTGTGTCCCACCTGGGCCCGGTTCCTGAGCAAGGAACCGACGAGCGGCTTTTGAACGTGTTGGAAGACCTCGGTCCGGCTGATATCTACGTTTTTGACGCTCCTCTTTCTCTGCCTCCTTGCACAGAGTGTGATCTGGACTGCCCGGGTGCGCTCAATTGTCGAGTGCCCGAGGTTTCCCACATGCATGAGTTCTGGAGAGTGCTGCGCCGAAGTGGAAGAAGACTCAAGGCGCCGCGCCCCTACCTCGATCGATTTTTTGAGTTTTACGCCCGAAATGTGTTTGAGCAGGGAAGAGTTCGGGGGGAGGTTGAGGCTGTGCTGGGCAGCAACCGTGCTCCTCTCATGGCGCGAGCTCGTTTTCTCAAAAAGAACCTGCAACACCTTTTCCCCAAAGCTCGCTTTCTGGAAACGGAAGCTCATTGCAGCTCGTTGGCTTGGGCAGCTCATTTTGGCCTCAGCTCCGGGGATGTTTCTGCTCTGAGAGCTTTTTATGGAGGAAGGTTGGTTCGGCAAGAGCTTTTGACTCGCCTGGCGGAAACGGGCAGGTTGCGTTGCAGCCCTGCCCTTCATGAAAGAGTTGCCGCTGAATTGTCTTCACAGCCCGAGTGTTTTTTTGCTTTGATATCGGCATTTTCAGCTTCAGTACTGGCTCACGGAGAAGCTTTCCTTCAGCCTGAGTTGCTCCACAATTCGAGTTCCGTGAAGCGATTGCCTGTTTTGCCTGCTGCTGTCGGTCTTTTGATTGATCGAGGTGAAAGGAGTCCAGATGCAGGGTCAGAGCCTGCTGAAGCCTTCCAAAATTAGTGGTTGGCTCAAACCCGAGGGCAGCTTTCATGAGGTCGAGGAGTGGTGGCACATCTCTTTTCTTTATGATCTTCGAGATGCGAGAGATCCTCTTTTTGCTGATGAGGAGAGTGAGCACATTCTCCAAATTGGAGACGAATCGATGGTGCGCGACCTTGCGGCCAGGAAAGGGCTTGTGAAGATTTCACGCGGGGAGATCGATGGTTATCAAATGAACACGGCACAGCTCTCTTCTCTCAAAGATCTCATTGAGTTGGCTGATCCGGAGTTTGAGTTCCGAGTTTTGGGTCGCTCGGGAAGGGAGCTCAAAACCATGAGTGTGGGTCGCATTCAGAAGCTTCGCTCTGCCCAAAACTTCTTTTCTTAACAACGCCTTTAGTTTTTTGGCGTTGTTTCGGTCTCGGGAGTTTCCGCTGGAGCGGTTTCGGCGCCAGATGGGTTCGCTTCGTTCTTTTCTGCCTCGTGTGCAGGATCAATCACTTCGGGTGTGTCTCCAGCATCGTCGATCTCGTCGAAAAGAGGTGAATCAATGGCTGAGTCAATTTCTCGGCTCACGGCAAAGGAGTCGTGGGTGCGCACCCAAGCAAGCCCTGTGGCCAAAACGAAAAACAGCGTTCCGCAAACCCAAGTTGCACGAACGATGATGTTGGCTCCACCCGATGCTCCGAAAAACCCCGCAGAGTTGCCACTGCCAAAGGCAGAGCCAATGCCACCTTCGTTTCCATGCTGGAAAACTGTGATGAGAACCAGCAAAACGATGACTGTCAAAATCAGGAGAACTGTTAAAACCGTGCTGAGCATGAAATGATCCTCTTCGATACACGCGTACAGCAGCATGTATCGCACAATTCATATTGCACGACAAGGAGATACGCTCTAGACAGTTGAGTGCAGGCAACTGGGGCTTAACCCTTCACGGATTTCGGCTTCCCAAATCGACTTCGAAGCTTTTTTTTAGTAGAACCCAGCCTTGTGACTGGTGTTTTCTCACAGACTTCAGACAGGACACTCACCGAATGGCAGATGAAAAAACTCAGAAAAAAACCCCCTCTCGGCGCGCTGCGACCTCGGCAAAAAAAGCTCCTGTGAAAGCCTCAGCGAAGAAGCCAACCGACTCAGCTCCGAGCCAGGCGTCGAGCTCCAAGCCAAAAACTCGAGCGGCCGCTGCAAAGAAGACGGCTGCTGCCTCAAAGCCGACAGCCTCCAAGAAGGCGACGTCTGCTGCAAAGGCAACCTCGTCGAAGGCGATAGCTTCCAAAAAGGCGACGTCTGCTTCGAAACCGGCTTCTTCGAAGGTGACAGCTGCTCAGAAGGCGACCACCTCAAAAAAGGAAACCACAAAGAAAACGGCTTCAGCGGCAAAGAAAACGACTCCTGCACCAAAGAAGACGGCTTCAGCGGCAAAGACAACCTCGTCGAAGGCGACAGCTCCCAAGAAAACGACTTCTCGGCGCACTGCCAAAGACAGTCCAACCCGTGAAGAAGAGGTCCTGGAAAAGAAAACTCGCTCACCTCGAGCCTCGGTGGCAAAGTCTTCTGCCGACCAGATCACTCCTCAAAAGAAGCCAGCCGCAAAGTCCAAGCCAACACGTGGTCGGAAAGCTGCTCAAAACCCAACGTTGTTTGATGATGCCGAGGTGAAGGCCTCTGCAGAGGTGGAAGGGGCAACTGCAGATGCGAACAAACCCAGCAAAGATGAGGTGCCCACCATTGAAAAGGATGGGCGACGTGTTGCGGCCGACTTTGCCGTGCTTGGGTTGCATGAGGGCGTTCGAGGAGCTTTGAGAAGGGTTAAATATGAGCGGCCCACAGAAGTACAAGCTCTTTGTTTGCCGCACACTATTGAAGGCCGTGACGTCGCTGGGTTTGCGCAAACCGGAACAGGGAAAACTGCGGTTTTTCTCATCACCGCCTCTCACCGCCTTCTCACAGAAGAACTCAAAACCGGGGAAAAGGGCGCTCCTGCTGTTTTGGTATTGGTTCCCACGCGGGAATTGGCCGCTCAAATTCAGGCAGAAGCACTGCAAATCTTTGATGATTTGAACATTTCCACTTTGGCGATTTTTGGTGGGTCAGCCGATTCAGACAAGCAAACAAGGGCATTGGCAAAAAAAATTGATGTTGTTGTCGCTACCCCGGGCCGGCTGTTTGACCTGCACCGTCAAAATGCCATTTCGTTTGACAACGTCGGGCTCCTCGTTTGCGATGAAGCAGACCGAATGCTCGACATGGGTTTTGTCGATGATGTCGAGCGTGTGTTGAGCTTGATTCCAGAAAAGTCTCAGAAGCTGCTCTTCAGTGCAACGGGCTCGGAGAAGGTCCATGAGTTGGCCTTTGAGTTCCTGAATTCTCCAGAATATATTGAAACAACCCCAGAGCAAATCACTCCTGAAAAGATCACGCAGTGGTCGTATGCGACTCGGGCGGTGGAAAAGTTTCCTGTGTTGCTTTCCAGTATCCGTGAAGAGAACCCTCAGTGTGCCATTGTGTTCACGAACACCAAGGTTGTTGCCGAGTGGGTAGGCTACAAGCTGGCAGCAAATGGTGTTGAGGCGGAAGTGCTCACAGGGGATATTCCTCAAAATCGTCGTATGAGTCTCATCAAGGCCATTAAAAATGGCGAGGTGAAGGTGCTTGTGG
>JANQPW010000187.1 GCA_028285285.1 Silvanigrellales bacterium | reverse complement strand
CAAGAAGAGCGTTGATGGTCACGGTGGCACGGCCCGACTTGGTGTTCTTTGCCAAGTTTGTCACAAACAACAACAGGGCGGCGTCTGCGTTGAGCACCTGCATCGCTAGGTTGTTGAGGCCTTTGCGCCATCGGTCTTGATCTTTCAAGCAGTGCTCATAGAAATCAATGAATGTTTTGCGACGGCGGCACTCCGTCGAGACCATCCCTTCCCGTTCGCGTTGGCTCAACTGCAGGGTATCAATTGTTTTCCCCAGAGATTTTGTGAGCATCTCAATAGGGTTGTTTTTGGGCTGCACTCGTTCGAGGCTCTTGCGAACGGCTTTGAAGCTCACGCCGTTGACGGCCGGCTGTCCACTGAAATCTTGCAGAACTTCCTTCTCAATGAACTCCACCAGAGGAACGATCTGGAGCACCACCGGATCAATGGTGGCATTTTTGTCTCCCGGAATGCCAACAACAAGGGGTGTGACTGCCAGAATCCGTGAGGGGTTGAGGGCTGTGTACTCGGGCTGAACTCCGTAGGTGCGGCTCGGTTTGGAAACGCACGCACAAAAGCAAAAGCCGGAAAAAACAACTCCGAAGATCAGCTGGACCGCCCGAGCTTGGACTCGTTTCATGCCATGTGTTGTGCGATACATGTTGTTGACACCCTTTTGAAAGATCCACGTTCAGGAATAGTTCATAATCATAACTCAGCCAACCGTGGCCTCAAACGAATAGGTGAGAAAGAGGGTAAAATGATTTCGGCTCGGCTCTTGGAGTTTGCTTGGATTGCTGCTGCTGTGCCACTTTTCCCTTCGCAAGGCTTTGGCCATGAAGGGCTCGCTGATGTGGTTGAGCGCGTGATCAGTGGTGTGGTCAACATTCGCACCACTGACGCGCCGGTTGCGCGGGAAAGAAGTGAGAGGTCTTTGAAGAGCGATGATTTTTTCTCTCTCTTTCTTGGAAC
Source organism: Silvanigrellales bacterium (assembly GCA_028285285.1). Classification (GTDB taxonomy): domain Bacteria; phylum Bdellovibrionota_B; class Oligoflexia; order Silvanigrellales; family Silvanigrellaceae; genus JANQPW01. The sequence goes on along the minus strand of JANQPW010000187.1, from coordinate 2,605 downwards.
CGGTTCTTCACCAGAAGCAAGAAAATCGGCAGCACCCTCACGCTCTCTGGGGAGTGGCTTTTTTTATGGCGATGCAGAAACCATCGTCACAAACCATCATGTGATCAAAGACGCCCGGGCCGTGGTGATCTACGCCACTGAATTCAACATTTACCGCAAGGCAACGGTGGTGGGCCGAGACCCCGACATGGATCTGGCTCTTTTGAAGGTTGCTCCGGTGAAGGGCACGCGAACATTGTCTTTTGGGTCGAGCGAAAAGCTCCGCCTCGGCTCACCTGTTTTTGCCATTGGAAACCCCTTTGGCTACGGAAACACCGTGAGTTCCGGAATTCTCTCAGCCAGGGGGCGCTCGGTTGGCAGTGGTGCCCTTTCTCATTTGTTGCAAACCGATGTTCCGCTCAACCCCGGAAACTCGGGTGGCCCACTGTTTGATATGAACGGAAGGGTTGTGGGTATCAATTCTGCAAATGTCACAGAGGCTCAGGGAATCTCCTTTGCCATTCCTGCAGAGCTTGCCGAAAGGCGTGTGAAGGCGATGCAGCGAGGAGGAGTTCCTTCTCAGGCTTGGTTGGGATTTTACGCGGAAGACATTCTCGATGCCCCCTCGTTCTCGGCCCACTCCTATGGAGTGGTGGTGAAAGGCGTTGTGAAAGGAGCCCCTGCTGTTCGGGCTGGGCTGCGCAAAGGTGATGTTATTCGAGAAATCAAGCGCCAAAAGGTGAAGAGCATGAGCCAGCTCGAGACTGTGGTTAAAAAACTTCCGCTGCATTCCTTGGTTGAGTTGGTGGTGTACCGAGGAGGAAAAACAGTGAAGCTGAGGTTGAGAACAGTGGGTCGTCCGGCAGCGCACAGAACTTCTCAGGCTCACAATTTGCTCTGAAGCCGATGCAGTTGATCCAATGTGCTTTGAACCAACTCAGGGCAGTTTTCCTGCCCCTTCCAGTGGGCCCGTGCGCGCTCAAGCGCTCCCCAATCTTCGTTTGCAAAAAGCCCGTAAAGGGCGTTGCGGATCAGCCCGGCTCGCTTGGCTCGTGTGAGAGGAAGCCCTCCGAAGAGAGACTCGTATTCCTGTTGAGAAAGGCAGGCAATTTGCAGCAGTGTCAGCCTGTTCAGAGAGCTTGAGGTGCTTTGAAACTCCGGGAAGCCCCGGTCATCGCTGGTGACGTGATTGTAGGGGCAAACACTTTGGCAGATATCACACCCAAAAAACAGATCTTTGAAGGTCGGAACAATTCCGTCTGGAGCCGTTTGTCTGCTTTCGATGGACCAAAAAGAAAAGCAACGGTTGGCATCGAGCGATCGAGCTTCTGTGAGTGCGTCGGTTGGGCAAGCCTCCACGCAAAGGTTACAGCTTCCACAATCAAGGTTTTCAATTGCGGTGGAGCGTTTTGTGGATTCGAGTGAGAAGAGATCGCTCGGAGCGTTGGTGAGTACCGTGGCAATGAAAAAGTAACTTCCCAATCCCGGCCTGATGAGCATGGTGTTTTTTCCCACAAAGCCAAGACCAGCCATTTGTGCGTGGGCTCTTTCAAGAAAGGGTGCAGAGTCAACGACAACACGAAACTCCAGGCTTGAATCTACTGTTTCTGCTAGTGTGGTCATGGTCTGGTTCAGGCGTTTTTTGATGACCTTGTGATAGTCTTTATGGCGAGCATAACGGGCAATTTTTTGAATGAAGCCCTGGGGCTCTTCTGGAGTTGTTGCTTGTCTTCGCACGCGTTTTCCCGTTGCGTAGGGAATGAGAAAGAGGAATGCAGAGCTCGCGTTCTCCATGAGTCGTTGAGGGTTTTCGCGAAGTTCCGTGTTCCGTTCCATGAAGTGCATCTGCGCATGCTTCTTTTTTTGGAGCCATTGCTTGAGTGCGCGGGTGTGTCGTCTCCAGTTTTCGGGGTGGTGGTGCACGGGAGTGAGCTCAAGGAGAGAGACGTGCGCAAGGCCTTCGCTCTTGAAGAAATCTTGGATGTGTGGCTGCAGCTGCCTAAGCGGTGCCTGTGATGTCATTTTCCACTGCCCAAAGGGTTTGACGAAAGGTGGACCACGTTCTGAACCAAGCACAGAACCTCGACTCTGAGAAGGCTTATTTGCCACTGGGATCAAATCTCTGGGTGGCAAAAGCGGTCTTTCTCTATCTTTGTCTCCCTCATTTCATTTTCTATTTTGGTTGGTTGAAGATTTGGGCCGCCCTCCCCCTTGCCTTGCTGTTGGTGTGGCTGGGATCTCAGTTGCTGTTGGCCAAGGGCGAAGCTGTCAGGCAATCCTGGCTTCCGAGTTTTCTAGCCGCTCTCTTTGCCCTTGGAGTGGGTGCAATTGCTGGAGTGGGAGGGTTTGGCTACCAAAATAGCGATCATATTGCCTCTGACGGGCTTCTGAAAGACCTGGTGCTGCAAGATTGGCCTGTGGTTTACACCCACTCAGATGCTGATTGGCTCGCGGCTCCACGGCAGCTCATTTATTACTTGGGGTTTTATTTGCCGGCTGCGGTTGTGGGAAAAGTGGGCGAAAAAATGGCTCTGACGGGGCAGTGGCTTTGGTTTTGTGCTGGTCTTTTTCTGCTTTTTCGTATGCTCTTTGCCTTGCCTGCGCAAAAGTCTTGGGCTTTGTGCCT